>LIBO01000019.1 GCA_001438005.1 Verrucomicrobia subdivision 6 bacterium BACL9 MAG-120507-bin52
CTGCGGACGGCTTGCGCCCCCTGCCCTCTCGCCAAGGCTCATCCCGCGAAGTTGTTTTTCGAAACATTCACTTCTCTTATCGGACGGGCAAAGAGGTTTTGCACGGAATCGATCTTACCATTCCCTCGGGTACGTCCCTTGCCCTAGTAGGGCCGACCGGGGCGGGCAAAACCACTCTCGCCTCCTTGGTGGCTCGCTTTCACGACCCGACCAGCGGCGAGGTTCTGCTGGATGGCGTTCCCCTGCCCCGAATCTCGCTACCCGAGCTGCGTCGAGAGGTTGGAGTGGTCACGCAGGAGCCTTTTTTGTTTCAGGCTACCATTCGAGAAAATTTAGAGTTGGGGAAGCCGGGCGCGAGTGACACCGAGATTGAGACGGTTTTGCGGGCGGCCTGCGCTTTTGATTTTGTGCAAGCCTTGTCCGAGGGTTGGAATTCGAAAGTGGGAGAGCGCGGGGTGCGATTGAGCGCGGGCGAACGGCAGAGGCTCTCCATTGCGCGGGCTCTTTTGAAGGATCCCCCTGTCCTGGTGCTAGATGAGGCCACCGCCAGCGTGGATACGGCGACGGAGAAGCAGATTCAGCAGGCGTTAGATCATCTTCTGGCTGGCCGAACCAGCATCGTGGTGGCGCATCGCCTTTCGACCGTCCGTAAAGCGGACCGCATCGCCGTGGTTGAGGCAGGGCGGATCATTGAGATCGGGAAACATGACGAGCTGATTAAAAAGGGTGGCCTCTACGCCAAGCTCTGGTCGATCCAGTCGGAACACGCTGAGCTTCACACCATCGAAGATCTCTTTACCGCCTCTTAGATGGGATAACTTCTGGCCCTGATGTGGGGCGGGGTGTTTCAACAGACACCAACTCTGTGTCTTTCCAATTTGCTGTTTTGCTATAGTTTCGTTTGATGAATCATTCCGATCTTTCCGTTTCGGCCGCCGTTCGTTCTCGGCGCAGCATTAAATCTTTTAAGAGTGACCCGATCCCTGAGGCACATTTAGAGGAGCTTGTTTCCTTGATGCAGGATGCCCCCAGCTCGTGGAATTTTCAGCCCACCCGCGCTGTTTTAGTGCGCTCCATGGCACAAAAGGAAGCACTCGCGGCGGCGGCTTGGGGACAAAAACAGATTCTTGAGGCACCGGTTACTTTTGTTTTCGCCGTTTCCATTCGAGGCTGGGAAATTCACATGGATGAGGTTCTGAAAACAGGCGTCTCTTCAGAGGCTTGGCCCCAGAAATTTGCGGACTGGATTCGTCAAAATGCTCCCGGATTTCAGAAAGGGCTGGGCGAAAAAGAGCGCGAATATGCGATAAAGGACGCCATGATTATGGCAACTACCCTTGCCCTTGCGGCTCAGTCGAAAGGCTACTCCACCTGCTACATCAACGGATGGGATGAGACAAAGGTTAAGGAAGTCATTGGCGTAGAAGGGGATATGAATATAGCAATAGCATTACTTCTTCCTGTCGGAGTCAAAAGTGCTGAGGCGAAACATCCTGGCCGCCTGCCCGCAGCAAAAACTATTTTTACCGATCGCCTCCCCTCGCCCGCAATCTGAATGACCCTTATGGGCGATCCCTCCATTTTTGTCTTCCCCAAGAATTACGATGTTATCGTGATTGGGGCTGGGCACGCCGGGATTGAGGCCGCGTTAGCTTCCGCTCGCATGGGCTGTGAGACCCTTCTTCTCACCATGAATCTCGACACGGTCGGCCAGATGAGTTGTAACCCAGCCATTGGTGGATTGGCCAAGGGCCACATTGTTCGGGAAATCGATGCTTTGGGCGGCGAAATGGGAATCAATACCGATGCCACCGCGATTCAGATGCGCATGCTTAACTCCAGCAAGGGTCCGAGTGTCAGGGGGCCCCGCGCCCAGTGTGACAAGAAAGCCTATCAGTTTAGAATGAAGTTTGCCCTCGAAAACCAGCCCCATTTAGACCTGAAGCAGGGCCAGATCGCTCAACTCATCGTCCAGGATGGCGAGGTCAGAGCGGTTGTAACGAATCTTGGGGTCCGCCTGAACGCAAAGAAGGTCGTCCTAACCACAGGGACATTCTTAAAGGCTCTCATGCATGTTGGGGATCGTAATGTTGCCGGCGGAAGAATGGGTGATGGGACAAGCGGATTTTCTGATGAGCTGCGAAAACTAGGATTTCAGGTCGAGCGCCTTAAAACAGGCACCCCCCCGAGACTCAATAAGCGCAGCATCGATTTCTCCAAGCTAGAGCCGCAGAATGGGGACAATCCCCCGCCAAACTTCAGCTTTATGGTTGATGCCATCGAGCAGCGCTCGGACCACATATTCAGCCTCAACCACTGGAAAGACGGCCTGTTCCACGTGGAACAAATCCCATGCTGGATTACCTATACGAGCGATATCACAGCCCAAATAATTCGCAATAACCTGTCCAGGTCACCTTTGTATTGCGGTGCAATTCAAGGAGTTGGACCAAGATACTGCCCCTCCATAGAGGATAAGATGGTCAAATTTCCGGACAAGGAGAGGCACCAGATATTTTTAGAGCCCGAGGGTAGACATACAAACGAGTTCTACGTGAACGGATGTTCAACGAGCCTGCCATTCGACGTTCAAGTGGAGATGATTCACTCGATCCCAGGACTAGGCGCGGCTGAGTTTCTTCGGCCTGGTTACGCGGTGGAGTATGATTACTGCCCGCCAACACAGCTTTGGCCAAGTCTCGAAACGAAGTTGGTCCGGGGGCTTTACTTTGCGGGGCAGCTGAATGGAACCTCCGGCTACGAGGAGGCGGCGGGGCAGGGGATTTTAGCCGGAATTAACGCGGCCTTGGCCTCACGCGGAGCGGAACCGTGGAAGCTCGGCCGCCACGAATCCTACATTGGAGTGATGGTCGACGATCTGGTCACGAAGGGGACGAGGGAGCCGTATCGAATGTTCACCTCTCGCGCAGAATATCGCCTACTACTCCGCCAAGATAATGCGGATTTGCGGCTCACCGAAAGGGCAGGGGAGTTGGGCTTAGCATCCGCCGAACGGGTTCGTCGGGCAAAAGAGAAAAGATCACAAATCGATTCGTGTCGTGCCAAGTTAAGCTCGTCGCGACGAGAGGGTAAAACTTTGGAAGATTGGCTGCGTCGACCCGAGATATCATGGAATGATCTGCCGGAGGAGTTTCAACGAACGCCCGGGGAGATTGCCGAGGCAGTGGAGGCGGATGTGAAATATTCGGGCTACGTGACTCGGGATATCGATCGGATTGCCACCCTGAAAGAGATGGAAGGGAAAAACATTCCCGAGAACTTTGACTACGAACGTGTGGTGGGGTTGAAAAAAGAGGCTCGCGCGAAGTTAAAGGAAGTTAGGCCAAGAACCTTCGGACAGGCGGCGAGAATTTCAGGTGTGAATCCATCCGATATCTCGGCCCTGGCGGTATGGGCGATGCGAAAATAAGAGAGGCTGAAGCGGCGCCCTCGATGGGCAAAGTTAGAGACTTTTACGGATCTTTTTCGCGGTTTGACTTTTGATAGCGCTGTAAAGAATGGCCTGCTCCCCATACTCAATCCAAGGGCCATAAGGCACCTGATCATCCTCGACGAACTTCCAGTCCGTTTTATCCAGACCGCTTAAGCCTAAGTAATCCCGCACTGCAGGGGAGACATCCAATCCCGCTCGCGAGTGGCGCGTGGGGCGCTCATCGCCGAAGACATACTCCGCGTGATCGTAGCGAAGGGGGCCGACGTCCTCCCACTGGGCAAAACACACCTTGTTTTGAAATTTGATCATGATCCAACGACCCTTGCACTGCGATTCGAGACGATCTTTGCGGTAGTCGGCCTCGCTCCACCACGGGACGTACGCCCGAGATTTTTTCGGAAACGCAATGTCGTTGAAGGGCAGGGCGACATAAAATGGGTTTAGCGTGGGGGCGAATTTTTCTGGAAGGCTGGCCTCACGAAACTTTTTTGCATCTTTGCGATCCTCGGGCGCATCGATCCCGCCGAAGTTCTTTTTCCAAAACTGATCCCACGCGCTCATGATATTCTGCGTGGAACTTATGCTGGTCCCGCCTTGGCCGATCCAAAAGTAAGTCGTAACAATATTTCTTTTTACCGGATAACTACCCACGGTTGATTTCTCAGCCCTCTTACTCTTGGCCGCAGCAGGCTTAACAGACTCAACCCCAACAGCTTGTGTGCCCGGAAACAAGACAACCAATAATGCCGAAATAGGTAAAATAGATCGCATCAGACGCTATATGAACAACTTAACAGAGTATGTCAACAAATAACTGTAAATATTATTGGGGCCAGGTCCGAGACCCGGTTCATCACCCGGCACGGGACCTGGTCCATCACCTGGCACCTAAAAAGCGAGGCTTGGCTTCGCGCACGAAATCATTATGGTGGAAAAGCTTTGCTCTCGTTTCTTTTTGGAAAAGAAGGTTAAGCCCGGATTCAACGTTCGCGTTTGCGGACAACGAAACTGAAACCCTATTCCCTAGAAAGGGAAGCTCCGACAAGTCGGGGTCATATACGGACAGGAAATACGACTATGCTCGCAACAGAATCAGAGGTGAAACGACTCCTCGAGGCAGGGGTTCACTTTGGACACCGCACCGACAAATGGAACCCCAAGATGAAGCAGTTCATCTTTGGCCCACGCAACGGAATTTATATCATCGATCTCTCTCGCACGGCCGAGCAGGTCCGGAAAGCAGCTGATTTTCTGCGCGAAGCCTCTGCCAAAGGTGGGCACGTCCTGTTCGTTGGGACAAAAAAACCCGCCCAAGAAGTTGTCAAAGAGTTGGCTGAGCGAACGAAATCTCACTACGTCACCGGACGCTGGTTGGGTGGCACTTTGACCAACCTCGCCACCATCCGCCGCAGCGTTGGAAAACTCAAAAGCATCGAAAGCAAAGAGACCTCCGGTGCGATGGATCTTTTGCCCAAAAAAGAATCAGCCGCCCTCCGACGCGAAAAAGCGAAGTTGAGCCGAAATCTCGCTGGGATTTTGGAAATGGACAAAATTCCCGCCGCGATGGTGGTGGTCGACATGCCTCGTGAAGAAATTGCCGTGAAGGAAGCCCGCCGCCTCCGCATCCCAGTCATCGCGTTGGCCGATACCAATGCCGACCCGGACGATGCCGATATTGCCGTGCCCTGCAACGACGATGCCATTCGCTCGATTCGTGCGGTGATGGAGCCCATGGCTGAGGCGATTGAAGAGGGCCGGCGCCGCGGCCCCGCCCATGCCCCCGAGACTTCCGAAAAAGCGGAACATGGCGATAAGACCGACAAAAAGAAAAAAGAGCGCGCTGCAAAAGCCAAAGAGCCCGCTCTGTCCGCTTAATCTTACCGGAAAGGACCTTATCTCATGACGACCGCCACCACCATCGACCCTAAAATTGTCAAAGATCTGCGTGACCGCACCCATGCGGGCATGATGGATTGCAAAAGAGCTCTCACCGAAGCAAATGGGAACCCGGAAGAGGCCGAGAAAATCCTTCGGAAAAAGTTTAACCTCGCCGCCGGGAAAAAAGCAGGACGAGAAACCCGCGAGGGCGTCATCGCTTCCTACATCCACTTGGGTGGCAAAGTAGGGGTGCTGGTCGAGGTCAATTGTGAGACCGATTTCGTGGCCAAGAATGAGCACTTCCGTGAACTGGTCAAAGACATCACCCTTCAAATCGCGGCTGCCAGTCCGATTTATGTCAGCCGAGAGGAAGTTCCGGAAAAGGCTTTAAAGGACGAAAGGGAAGTGGCGGCAGCCCAGATCAAGGGGAAACCCGAAGCTGTCGTGGAGAAAATCGTCGCGGGCAAAGTGGAGAAATACTACAGCACCGTTTGTTTGATGGAGCAGGCTTTCGTGAAGGACGCTAATCTGACGATGAAAGATATTATCTCCTCAAAAATCGGGGAGCTGGGCGAGAATATTGTCGTCCGTCGGTTCACGCGCTTCGCCGTAGGCGAGGGCGCGACAAGCGCCGAAGAGCCAAAAAGCTAAAGGAGCTTCGGGAGGTGGGTCCGGAGACCCCAAGGAGATTCACCATCGCCTCTGTGGCCTAAAATAGCCAAATCTCAAAATCAACACGAGAGCGAAGCGGCTGGTCGCGAATATAAACACCTCATCACCAACATATTAAAATTTAAATCAAAACCCTTTTAATTTTGGCATGGCTCTTGCTACATGAGCGATGATCTCTTGGAGGTGGTCTGCTTCAGAGGTCCGTCCTCTGGACGAAAGAAACCAGGCTAAAAAAAGGAGATGGAAGTATGACGATACAAAACGTGATCGGATGGCGCCCTCTACTGGTGCTGTCAGTATTTTGGATGTCGCTGATGGGGGGTTCTACCCTCGTCGCCCAAACCGAGACTGTGACGGAAACCAAGGTTGTGGTGGAACAGACCACGACCGAGGTCAAAGAAGAGGCCGCCAAAGACGGTCCCTCAATAGAGCTTTTCACCACCAACAACCTCTGGATGATGATCGCGGCTGCCTTAGTTTTTATCATGCACCTCGGTTTCGCCTCGCTTGAGGCGGGACTGACCCGGTCGAAAAATACCGTCAACATCCTCACCAAGAACCTGTTGGTGCTGGCCATCGGGATCGTCACCTACACTTTTATCGGTTTCAACCTGATGTACCCGGGATTTGCGGATGGTGACTCCCAGTTCTGGCTCAAATTTGCCGGATTTGGCATTGGCACCGACGCCGCGGGCGTCACTTCCGCCTACAACGTGGGTTACACCTACTGGACGGACTTCCTCTTCCAGGCCATGTTTGCGGCCACCGCCGCCACCATCGTTTCGGGCGCCGTCGCGGAGCGCATTAAACTCTCGTCCTTTCTCATCTTCACGATCCCGTTCGTTGCCATCGCCTATCCTGTGGCCGGATCGTGGAAGTGGGGCAACGGCTGGCTCAACCGCCTGGAGACCCCGTTTTATGACTTCGCGGGTTCCACTCTCGTTCACTCCGTGGGCGGGTGGGGCGCACTCGCCGGGGCGATCGTCCTCGGCCCCCGCTTGGGCAAGTACCTCACCAACGGGAAGATTCGTCCGATCCTCGGGCACTCCATGCCGCTGGCCACCATCGGTGTGTTTTTGCTGTGGCTCGGCTGGTTTGGCTTTAACGGCGGCTCCGTTCTCTCGGCCGACCCCGGCTTAGTTTCCCTTACCCTAGTGACGACCACCCTGGCCGCCTCGGCTGGTGCCCTCGGGGCCACCGCCACGAGCTGGCTTCTCATCAAGAAGCCGGATCTCACCATGATCCTGAATGGCACCCTTGCTGGGCTCGTCGGCATTACCGCTGGCGCGGATCAGATGACCCCGAACGGGTCCCTGCTGATCGGGCTGATCGCAGGGTTCCTCGTGGTGATCTCGGTCGTGGCGTTGGACCGAATAAAGATTGATGACCCGGTCGGCGCGATCTCGGTCCACTTGATCTGTGGTATCTGGGGCACGCTGGCGGTCGGCCTGCTTGGAGCCAAGGCCAGCAGCGCCCAGCTCTGGAGCCAACTTATCGGTGTGGTCGCCTACGGCGTCTTTGCCTTTGTCTTCGCGTTGGTCGCCTTCTTCATAATCAAGTCTTTCTTCGGCCTGCGAGTCAGCGCGGAGGAGGAGTCGAAGGGTCTCGACGTTGGCGAGCACGGGCTTGAGGCCTATCCGGACTTCGAAGGCGTCTCGGAGCGCTTGAGCTAAAACGGGTAACTGTGCTTGGGTGTTGAAATGAAATTATCCTCCCTGATCCGCTTGGGCACCCAAGCCCTCTGCCTAGGGGCGATCTCCTGGGTCGTCGCCGCCAATGCGGCGGCGGCCCAAGAGCCGTCCCTCGAACAACGCATCGCCGGCCTCGAAGCTTACCTCGGCAACGGGGATCCCACCGCCACCTTGAAAAACGATGCGGGCGAGATCCGCAAGGGCCTTACCACCGCCTCGGTGGGGATTCCCGGCCCGGCTCACAACGTCTGGCTGATGGTCTCCACCGCGCTGGTGCTGTTCATGACCCTGCCAGGGCTGGCCCTATTCTACGGGGGCTTGGTTCGCAGCAAGAACGTCCTCTCGGTCCTGGCCCAATGTCTTGGCATCGCCGGACTGGTCACCATCCTTTGGTGGGCGGCCGGATATAGCCTAGTGTTCGGAAAAAACCTTGCCAGTCCGGTGATCGGCGGGCTGGAGTTTGCTTTCTTCCAAGGGGTGACGTCCGCGCCGAACACGGACTACGCCTTCTGGATTTCCCAAAATGTCTTCTCTATGTTCCAGTTGACCTTCGCCATCATCACGCCGGCCCTCATCGTCGGCGCGATCGCTGAGCGCATGAAGTTCTCGGCCGTGCTACTCTTTGTTGGCGCTTGGATGTTTATCGTTTACTTTCCCCTGGCTCACATGGTTTGGGGAAGCACCGGCTTGATGAACGGGGTTTGGAATGCCGATGCGGCTATTAAGTCGATCGACTTTGCTGGAGGAACCGTGGTTCACATGTCCTCCGGTTGGTCGGCTTTGGTTTTGGCGATTATTCTCGGCCCGCGGATGGGGCTGGGGAAAGAGGCGATGCCTCCCCACAGCATGGTGCTATGTATGGTGGGCACGGCGATTCTCTGGGTCGGCTGGTACGGGTTCAACGCCGGCTCGGCCCTCGCGGCGGACGTTGTGGCGGCAAACGCCTTCTGCACCACTACCCTAGCGGCCGGTGTGGCCGCGTTTGCGTGGGCGGTGGCGGAGTACTTCGACAAAGGGAAGGCGAGCGTCCTCGGCCTATGCTCGGGCGTGGTGGCCGGACTGGTTACGATCACCCCCGCGGCCGGCTTTGTTACCTCCGGCAGTGCCGTCCTCATCGGGATCGCCGCCGGCATCGTCCCGTGGTTTTTCTGCACCCGAGTAAAGAAGTGGTTCAAGTACGACGACGCCCTCGACACCTTCGGCGTGCACGCCGTCGGCGGCACTCTCGGGGCGTTGCTGACTGGCGTCTTCGCGACGACCGAGGTCAACGGCGCCTTGAGCACGAACCTAGCCAATCTAGTCGGCAAGGACCTTTATGTGGAGCAGTTGAAGGCGATCGCGGTGACCTTAGTCCTATCGATCGTCGGCACGGCCGTGATCGCGCACGTCATCAAGTCCCTCCTCGGCTTACGGCCCACGCCGGAAGCGGAGCGCGAGGGCCTGGATGTCAACGACCACGAGGAGAAGGGCTACATCTACTAAACGGGGTTCACCCCAGAAAGAAGGCAACTCGTATGGCACTGAAAAAAATCGAAGCAATTATCAAACCCTTTAAGCTGGAGGAAGTGAAGGAAGCCCTTCATGAAGCCGGCGTCGAGGGAATGACGGTAACCGAGGTGAAGGGTTTTGGCCGCCAAAAGGGCCACACCGAAATCTACCGGGGTAGCGAGTACACGGTGGATTTTCTCCCCAAGGTAAAGCTGGAGATCATTCTCGACTCCGCCTCGGTGGAGAAAGCCACCGCCGCCATCATCAAATCCGCTAAGACGGGAAAAATCGGGGACGGCAAAATCTTTGTCCTTCCGGTGGATGAGGCCATCCGCATCCGCACGGAAGACAAAGGCGCGAAAGCGATCTAAAAGATCGATTTCGGGCGTGACGAGGTCCACGGTGGGGAGGTATGACAATCCTTCCCCTGTGGGCCTGTCTCACGAGGGAACAACCAAGAAAGAACGAAACCTATGGCACTGAAAAAAATCGAAGCAATTATCAAGCCCTTTAAGCTGGAGGAGGTGAAGGAAGCTTTGACCGAAGTGGGCATCGAAGGCATGACCGCAACGGAGGTTAAAGGATTTGGCCGTCAAAAAGGGCACACCGAAATCTATCGTGGCAGTGAATACACCGTGGATTTCCTCCCAAAAGTAAAGTTGGAGATCGTCCTGCCTGAGGCGTCGGTTGAGAAAGCCATTGCGGCGATTTTGAAAGCGGCCAAGACGGGCAAAATTGGTGACGGCAAAATTTTTGTCCTACCGTTGGATGAGGTGATTCGCATCCGCACGGAGGATAAGGGAGAGAAGGCGGTCTGACCTGCCCAAAGGCAAATCATCACCACAAGACAAAGGAGCAAAAGCAATGAACGAAAAACATCTGAATGCAAAATCGGGCAAAGAGGTCTTGGCCTTCGCCAAGGCGAACAACTGTCGCTTGGTGGACTATAAATTCTGTGACATTCCCGGCACTTGGCAGCACTTTACCACCACGCTGGCCGAATTAGAAGAATCTACCTTCAAAGAGGGACTCGGCTTCGACGGATCCTCAATCCGCGGATGGAAATCGATCAACTCCTCCGACATGTTGGTCCTGCCGGATCCAGCGACGGCCATGATTGATCCGTTCAACGCGGAACCGACCCTCAGCCTCGTTTGCACCGTGAT
>LIBO01000020.1 GCA_001438005.1 Verrucomicrobia subdivision 6 bacterium BACL9 MAG-120507-bin52
CACGCGGCCAATGACGACAGCGAGCTCGACCTCCCAGTCGGTTTTTTCGGAGTTGCGCGGGATGACGAGGTCGTCGTCGGGGCCGACGATCGCGGTGGTCGCCTTGAAGAACACGACGGGCTCGGAGGGCTCGGCCATGCCGGATTCGGCGGCGTGGTCGCGGTAGTTAAGGCCGATGCAGATAATCTTGCTCGGGCGGGCGATCGGGCTTCCGAGGCGGGTTCCCGGTGGAACGACAGGCGCAGTGGTGGCGTGGTTTTCGATCCACGAGGAGAGCCGGTGCAATCCGCCGGATTCAAAGAACGCCTCGTTGAAATCGGGGGTGAAGGCGGAAACATCGATGGAGGTTCCGTTGGAGAGAAGGACGCCCGGTTTTTCCGAGCCTTGGGTGCCGAATTTGATGAGTTTCATAGTGTGTTAGCGAAGAAGAGTGAAGCCGCCGTCGATGTCGTAGGCGGAACCAGTGATGAAGGCGGCTTTGTTCGAGCAGAGAAACGCGATGAGCGTGGCGATTTCCTCTGGTTCACCCATGCGGCCGATGGGCTGACCAGCTGAGAGCTTGGCGAACATCTCGGCCTGCTGGCCGGGGTAGTTTTTTGCGATGAATCCGTCCACGAACGGAGTGTGAACACGGGCCGGGCAGACGCAATTGCAGCGAATGCCCTTGTCCACGAAATCCCGAGCGACCGAGAGGGTCATGGAAAACACGGCACCTTTCGACATGCTGTAGGCGAAGCGGTCGGGTATGCCGACTTTTGATGCGATGGAAGCCAGATTCACAATGCTCCCGCCGCCATTTTTCAGCATGATGGGAATGCCAAAGTGGAGGCAGTGGTAGGCTCCTCGCACGTTGATTTGGTAAAGACGGTCGAGGTCTTCGGGTGTGGTGTTGAGCACATTGCCGATATGGGCGATGCCCGCGTTGTTCACCAGCACATCGAGCCTGGGAAGACCTGCAAAGGCGGTGCGGACGGACTCGGTGTTCGAGACATCCACAGTCTGGAATACCCCCGTGCCTCCAGCCTTTTGAAGGAGGACCAGTGTCTCCCCGGCTGCTTCGCTGGAGAGTTCAAAAATGCGGACATCGTATCCATCGGAGGCGAGTTGGAGGGCGGTGGCTCGGCCGATGCCGGATCCGGCTCCAGTGACGACGGCGATAGGTTTCTCGGTATGGGATGTCATGGGACGTTGTAGATCTTTTTAGCGTTGGTGGTGAGGATTTGGTGGCGTTCAGCTTCTGTCAGTCCGCTCAATAATTCGCGGGTGATGGTTGACCAGGCGAGGAGTCCGTCGCCCAGATTGACGACTGGCCAGTCGCCACCCCAGACGAGACGGGTGGCGCCGAAAGCATCGAGCATCGTGTCCGTGTAGGGCCTCAGGCCTTGGGCATTCCTTAGTGGAGCGGGCGCGTAGGCGCTGATACCGGAGATTTTGCCATTCACATTCGGCTCGGCGGCGAGAGCGCGGATAGCTTTTTGCCACGGGAGGAATCCCTCGCCGGTGGAGGCATCGTTCTGCGCGATGTCGGGAACTCCACAGTGGTCGAGGATGAAAGTTGTCTGCGGGCAGGCGCGCACGAGTTCGAGGGCGATCGGTAGTTGCCGCTGGAGAACGCAGAGATCGAAAGTGAGTCCGAACCCGCCAAGGCGTTTCACATTTTCGCGGAAGCGGGAGGTTTGGGAGAGTTCGTCGGGCTGGGTGTGGAGGACGCGGCGGATGCCGGTGAGGCGGGGATGGGCGATCGCCTCGAGGCTCCGCTCGAAATCTGGCGACTCGGGCCGAGCCGCTGCCACGACGGCTTGGATGAACGAGCCGGGCTGTTCTGCAAGGGCGCAAAAATAGCGGGCCTCGTCGGCGGATTCTTCGCAATCGACCTCCATAAAAACCCCGGCTTGGATGCCGGAGTCATGCGAGGCGTTTTGGTAGTCCGAGAGATCGAATCGCCCAGAGAGGGCGGGTAAACCCTTTGTCCATTCGTAGGTGAAGCGGTCTGGCTCGAGGAGGTGGATATGTGTGTCGATCATGAGGATGGATCAGAACTTGCGGTGCTTCAAATACGCTTCCACCGGATCGACTCCTTGCAGAATCGCGGTGCGCACTTTGTTTTCCGTTCTCAAGACCTCCTCCACCTTGTCGGTGACCTCGGCGATGATCTCTTGCGGGATCACCAGTGCGCCGTCGCGGTCGGCCATGAGATAATCGCCCGTGCGAATGCTAACGCCGCCAATCACAATCGGTTCCCCGAAGCCATCAGGAACCCAGCGCCCGACGACATCACGCGGTGTGTGATAACGGAACCAGACACGGAGACCCGTTTCCAAAATTCGCACAGTATCCCGACACCCTCCATCGCAGAGGTAGCCACGCACACCCTTGTAAACAAAGGTTTCCGCCGACAGTTCGCCCATGTGCGCGAGCGTGTCGTCGTTGGGTTGGCAGATCACCACGCTGCCTGCCGGGGCCCGGGAAAGCATCTTCGGCGGTTCCATCAACGTCGTGTGTCCATCATCGGGCAAGAGGCTAGTCGGCATGAAAAACCTCCTCCATGTCCGCCCACCATTCGCCCTCGGCGCGGTCGGGGAGCGGTTCCTGACACGGCTTGCAGAGCGCCCACCATTCCTGCGTCTTGGGGTCTGCCGCCATGCGGGCGGAGTCCGCTTCGATGTCCGCCCCAGTGTATTCAAAGTAGCTGAACAGATAGTGGTTTCCATCTGGAAGTTTTCGCAGAAAGATGGAGTAGTTGTGGATGTGGCAGTCTTTGATCTTCTCAAGGATTTCCGGCCAGGCGGCCGCGTGCAGTCGCTTGTATTTTTCGAGCTTTTCCGGGCGAAGCCCGATGACGGATCCGTAACGTGTTTTCATAGATTGTATGTTCAGGCGATCTTCGCCGGGGCACCAGAACCTTTCGGGTCGCGGTATTTCACCGTCTGCAGATGCTCGCAGTAAAGCACAAGTTCCCCTGCATTCTTGAAAACCTCGTAGCTTGCCCGATAGAGGCCCATCTCCGGGTATTTGGGGGACTTCTCCAAATCGGTCTTGATCGTATAAATCGTATCGCCGATGAAGACCGGTTTGATGAACCGGAGCTTGTCGTAGCCATAGCTGAAGGCGTTGACGCAGTTTGTTGCCACAAGGCCGAGCCCCACGCTGAAGACCATGGCCCCCGCAATGAGGCGACGTCCGAAGACCCCCTTCTCCTTCGCGAAGATCTCGTCGGCCACATAGGGGTGCATGTCGAGCACAAGCGCGTTGAACTGCATGCTTTCCCCCTCGCTCAGCGTGCGGCGGATCGAGCGGATGCGCCGTCCGATGACGATGTCCTCGTAGAGCCAGTCTTCAGCGTTCCAGATGGGGATGTCTTTGTGTTTTGCAGGGTCGGGGTTTGGATTTTTCATGGTAAGAGATCAATGGGCGACGACGGCCTCGCTGAGGTAGGTTCCATAAGCGAGGGATAGCACCGCAACGATGAGAACCAGAAGAGCGGCCGCAAGGGACGACCGCGTGCGGCCGCGGCACCCTTGCCATTCCCGGAGCACGAGCCCGGTGAGGCTGCTGAAGAGGACAAGCATGATCATGTGGATACCCCAGCTGGAAAACTTGAAGTCTCCCATGCGAACGTGACCGAGCCCGTAGAAAAAGAACTGGCCATACCAGAGGCAGCCGGTGAGGACGGCAAGGGCGAAATTGACGGGCAGGGCCCGGCGTTCCGGGCCGGCCGGCAGCTCGACGTATTCCCCGAATGTCCGGTGCCGGAAATGCAGCCAGAGGCAGTAAAGACCGGTCGTCAGGAACGCTCCGCTGTTGGAAAAAATGTAAACGATATTGCCTTGAAAAACCCCGGCTCCATGGTTGTCAGCCACTTCGGCAATCGGTTCGCCGGCAGCAAGGGAAAAGCCGTAAACTGCCGAAAGAACGCCTGCAAGCAGGCACAACGGCAACCCGATTTTGAGGTTGAACCCGCTGTTTTGTCCATCCAGGTCCAGCTCCTTGAGGCGACCGGCGAGACCCGAGAGCAGGATGCCGACGACGCCGATTCCTATCCCTGCGAGCACCCAGCCCGAGCCGGTGCGGCCAAAGACGGCTGCGAGTTGACCGGAGACCAAAGGGGGCAGCAACGTGCCCAACACGCAGGAAATGCCAATGGCAATCGCGTAGGTTAACGAAAACCCGAGATGCTTGATAGCAAGCCCAAACGCGGTGCCCCCGATGCCGTAACATGCACCAAGAAGAAACGCATTCCGCATCGCGGAGGCTGGAGATTCCTTCAACACCTGCACGAGGTCCGGGATGGTCAGCCAGGCGCCGACCAGCGGCAGAACGAGCCAGCACACGGTCGCCTGGGCCAGCCAGTAGGTCTGCCACGACCAGCGGCGGGTCGCTTTTTGCGGCGTGTAACAAAGCGCTGCGGAACAGGCTCCCACCGCATGTAGGAGGACACCGAGAATGGGATTGGCAGTGATCACAAAAGTTGAAACTCCGCGGAGAGGTTTGCGGTGTGCTGCCCGATGGCCGGCGCCCCTTTGGCGGATTTGTAAATCTCGCCGTCGATGCGGATCGGGCAACGCAGGGTGGGCATTGGTGTGCCCTGCGGGCAGGTGACAGTTTGCTCCATATCGAGCGCCAAGTAGCCTTTGGTCTGGCGCAGCTTCTTCCACGACATGACCTCTGCGCACCAGATATCCGCCGGTTCTAGAATCCCGAGCCAATGCGAGGTGGCATGGGTTTTCAGATGGTCGCGCAGGATGCCTTTGATTTCGTCGCGCCGCGTGAACCAAGTCTTCTTGTCGGTGAACTCGATGAGCGCGGGGCAGCCAAGAAGTTCCCCGAGTGGCGGAACGGCTCCCATGGCCAGAGCGAGGTGTCCATCGGCTGTCGCGTAGATTCCGTAGGGGGCGCCGAGGTAGGCGTGCCCGTTGCTGACCGCGCCTCGGCGGGGTGGTTCGCCGCCATCGTTGAGGTGCGTGGTGATCACCTCAAACTGCAGGTCCAGGATCGACTCCAGGAGGCTCACCTCGACCCGGCCTCCGGCTCCCGTGACCCCGCGCCGGACCAGGCAGGCGAGGATGCCTTCCACGAGATGCGCGCTCGCGGTGAGGTCGGCCACGGCGATGCCCATGGGCACAGGCGGTTCGCCGTCGTTCCCGGAGAGCCAGGCCAAGCCGGACATCGATTGCACGAGCAAATCCTGACCCGGTTTACCAACCCAGGGGCCATTGGATCCATATCCGGTTACGGTGCCATAAACCAAGCGCGGGTTGAGTTCTGTGACCGAGGCAAAATCCAGCCCAAGCTTTTCCATCACTCCCGGACGGAAGTTCTCGATCAGCACATCGGCTTTCGCGATCAGTTGGCGAACCAGGGCCAGATCCCGGGGATTCTTCAAATCTGCCGCAAAGCCTTCTTTGTTGCGGTTGATCGAATGGAAGAGCGTGCTGTCGCCTTCGACTCCAAGGTTTGAGATGTAGAGCTGGCGGCAAATATCGCCGCCGATCGGGCGTTCGATTTTGATCACGCGGGCACCCAGATCCGCAAGCCGCATCGCAGCGGCAGGACCTGCTAGAAATTGGCTGAAGTCGAGGACGATCAGGTCTTGGAGTGGTTTCATGATTTCTTCCGCACGAGCAACAGATGCTCGCAGGCGAGGATGGTTTCATTTTTCTGGTTGAACACTTCCAGCCTTTCGCTCACAACTCCGAAATCGGGTTTCTTGTGTTCTTTCTTATCGACAATGGTGATCTTCACCCGAATGGTGTCCCCGATAAAAACAGGCTTGATGAAACGCAATCGATCATAGCCGTAGCTGAAGGCCAGCGGGTTTATGACGGTCGCAGTCATTCCCACGGCAACGCTGAAGATTAATGTGCCATGAGCAATGCGTTGGCCGAAGTCTTGAGTCTTGCACCATTCGGCATCCATGTGGTGCGGAAAAAAATCTCCCGTCTGTCCAGCATGGATCACAATGTCGGTCTCGGTGATCGTGCGGCCTATGGTCTCCCGCGTGTCGTTGAGTTGATATTCATCAAAAGCAATGGAATGGAACATATAAAATTAGATTTGTCCTTTCCAGCACTGCCGGTAGAAGCGGTTGATTTCGCGGGCGGCTTCGACGGGCTTTGATTTTCCCGCCACGCAGTCGTGGGCGAGCGGTGTCGAGAGATCCTGAAACGCCATGTAGCCAGGAAACTTCCCGCGCAGGAGGGACTCATCGAGAGTTTGCAGCGTGTCACGAAAGAAGTTGGAGCTGGCGGCATTGACAGCATCATCCGTCCATGCTCCCCGATGACCGGGTTGCCCTCCGGATTTGAAATAGACGCCTTTCTGAATGGCGGGCGAGGCAGTAAACTCTGCGTAGTCCATGCAGGCACGCGGATGCTTTGTCTTTGACGAAACCGCGACGCCAGCTCCGCCGAGCGTCGAGCGCAAGCGCTTCCCTTGATGGGTCACCAAGCCCCCTGCTTGAAGGAGGTGCGAGCCGTAACCCAGTCGCGAATAGTTTGAGTAGCCATAGGCGAACGGGCAATACGCTCCACGAGACTCGCTCGTCTCAGCCATCAACTCCGCCGTGCGAATCGGGTTTCGTGTGAGACAGGCTGGATCGCAAAGGGCCACGAGCTTTTGGAGTTCCTCGAGAGCACCCGCGAGAACTTCGTGGGATGCCAGTTCGCCGTCGACAGTGAATGGCGTTTCTCCAAGCGCTTCGCAGAACATGTAGGTGTTCATGAGCACATCGATGGGAAAGGCTGAGACGGTGACAAATCCCCCCCGGGCGAGCGCGAGCACCTCGTCCCAAGTCTGCGGCTGGGCAAGGCCGTTTTGCTTCATCAAATCCGGACGCCAGGTGGCAATCGGCGTGGCCGCATCGGTAGCCAATGTCCATTGCTTTCCGGCGAAGCGATAGCTCTCATGCGATCCCCCGACGGAATTGGCAGCCTGATCCGATAGAAATTCGGCAGGCAGCCAATCCTCATATGGCAGAAGCAATCCCTCCGTCGCCGCCAAGGCTGTGTGCGGATGGTCCATGATGATGAGGTCAAAACGATCCGCCAATTCGGCCATTGAGGCATCGGCAAAAGCCTGGAGAGATCGTTTCTCCCATTGGATGGAAACTTCCGGATGCAACTCCTCAAACCGTTGGGCCGTGGCGACCACGGAAACAAATCCTCGTGTGTGATTCCAAGCTATGCCTCGAAGGTTTGTCATAGCCAGTTCTCCGGTTTTACGCCACCCAAGCGGCTCGATTCATAAGCCGCTTCAACACAGGCCATCGTCTTGATCACATCTTCCACCGAGGTCGGCATGTCCGGCTCGCTTCCCTCCTTGGCCCGCATCACTTGGGCCATGGATCCGATGAAGGCCTCCGGAAACCACGAGCCTTCGATGGGCACCTTCACCCATTCCGGTTCCTGTCCCTCACGCAGGGTGCAATACTCAAACTCATCACCCACTCCACGCGGGTAGTCCATAAGCAGCCCGATCCGGGCTTTGATCGCGCCCTTCGTGCCCTCCCACTTGAGGTAGCTTTCCTGATGCTTGCTCCCAAAGCGATGCATGTGATTCGTCGAAATGGTCGCGCGCACGGGATCAGGGTAATCAAGAATGATGGTGCTCGAGACGCTCGCCAGCTTGGGCAGATGGGGATGAGGGATGGTGCGAGCCATCAGGCTCCTGGGCTGTCCGAGGAATGATCGGATCAAATCCAAATAGTGCACGCTGTGATACACGATTTCGACGCGAGGAATGCCCTCGAGAAAAGGGAACAGGCCCCATGGGGTGAAAACATTGAGACGCATCTCCATGTCCAGCAACTCTCCGATGACTCCGGCCTCGATGAGACTCCGCGCCGCCAAAACAAATGGCGCAAACTGCAGTTGGCAATTGATCGCCGCATGGAGATGCTTCCTTCGACACACTTCGAGAATCTCCTTCGCCTGAGCCATGCTTTCCCCCATCGGCTTTTGAATGAGCACAAACGAGTGATCCGGCAATTGGCGCAAGGCCTCAGCGAACATCGAGGCCGGCAAGGCCAGATCGTAGATCACTTCCTCAGGTGCGGAGGCGACCATCTCCCCGAGACTCGAAAAAACATGGGGAATCGAAAACTCCGCAGCCAGTTCTTCCGCCCGCGAACGAGTTCGATTCATGACTCCCCATACGGGAAAGCCCGCTTTCCTGTAAGCGGGGAGGTGCGCATCTTTGACGATTCCGCCCGTGCCGATGATGGCGATCGGGAATGTTCTTTCCGGGAGTCGTGGAGTGGTTGCTATCCTGGGAATGGTGGCTATGATTTTACCAGTGAAATAAAATTTCGCAAGTGAAAATATGAACAAGAAAATTCCCTCTTACCCAGTCCCAGCTCTCGACAAGGGCCTGGAGATCCTTGAAGCGCTGAGTGCCAGCCCCGAGCCGCTGGCGCTGAGCGCCCTTGCACAGTTTCTGAAACGCAAAAACAATGAGATTTTCCGAATGCTCAATCTCCTCGAGCGCCGCCGCTATGTGCTGAGGGACGAGGCGGGCGGCTATCGGCTCTCCCTCCGGATGTATCAATTGGCAAACGCCCAACCCAGCCTTGCCCGATTGATCGAAGTTGCTATGCCTGCACTGCGCGAGTTGAGTCGGACGACTGGCGAATCCTGCCATCTGAGCGTTCTCGAGGGGTTGGAAATCGTGATTCTCGCCCGAGTGGAGTCCTCCAACCGCGTTCGCCTCGTCGTAGAACTTGGCGGGCGATTCAGCGCCCTGACGACCGTCTCCGGGCGAATGATCCTGTCCAACAAGGAACCCGGAGTCCGGCAAGAACTGCTGGATTCTGCTCCAGAGTTCCAGCGTCTCAAACCCAAGGACCGTAGGGCACTCCTTGAGAGGATTGAATTTATCGCCCGGGAGGGATTTTCGGCAGCAAAAGACGAGTCCGTCTCCGGCGTGGTGGATGCCGCCGTTGCTATCGGCGGATCGTCTTCGGGAATTGATGCTGCCATTGCCATCGCAGCCTTAACTACAGAAAGCCGCCGGCGGGACCCGCAAGAGTTTCGGCATCCGCTTGAAGAGTGCGCAAAGACTCTTCGTGATCGCCTGGGGATACCCTGAGAAAACAAGAAGGCGAACCCATCCCGAACCGCCGCCCCCGGGCTCGCCATCGTGGACTTGGAAAATGTCATCCTCACCCCGAGACAGGCTCGCACGCATGGCTTAATATTTGTGTATGCTCTCTGGTCCTGTATCCATAAGTTTCTTCGAAGCCATTTGCAACAGCTTCTCAAACGATTCCCCATCCGTTAATCACCCCAAGAAGAAAGCCGTCTCAAAATAAAGTCCATGCACATACCAATAAATTTCCGCCTCTTCCGTTCCGTAAACTCCTTGAATTTTCGGCCAGCTTGGCCGATGGTGTCGCGATGAAACAAGTTTTAGCAGATAAATTCGGCGTCCGAGGCCTCGGAGCTGGCGTTTGGAATCTTGGTCCCGGCCGTGATCCCTTTGGAGGTCCCACCCGCCCAGATCTTCCCATCCTCCAGCGGCTCCCTCTTCTCGCCAAAGCCGGCATCACCTACGTGGAGTTTCATGATGTGGAACTTCCCTTCGATCAGATCCCCCGAGCTCAGCAGATCATGCGGCAGTACGGACTAAAATGCGGAATGTACACTCCCTCCTTCTTCGCCGACCCCATCTTTAAGGATGGAGCCATGACCAGTCACGATCCGAAAATTCGCAAATTGGCTTTGGAAAATGCCTGCCGTGCCGTCGATGCCACAATCCTGCTTGGGGCCAAGGTGATGGTCTTTTGGAACGGCCGAGAAGGATTCGACTTCGTCCTCGCCAAAGACGGCCAGGAAAGCTTTCGCCGAATGGTCGACGGCTTCAATGCGGTGGGACGGTATGCGGTGAAGAAGTATGGCCGACGTGCCCCCCGCTTTGCCATCGAACCCAAACCCAACGAACCACGGGCCAATATGTATCTCTCCAATGTAGGAGAGGTCCTCTATCTGATCTCCCGCCTAGACCCCAAGCTTCAGCCCCTCTTTGGGCTCAATCCGGAGACGGCTCACAGCCGCATGGCTGGCCTCGACTACCTCTGGGACGTCGAGATGTGCCTCGAAGCGGGAAAACTCTTTCACATCCACCTGAACGCTCAAGACACGACACGCTACGATCAGGATCTCCCGTTTGGCTACACGGAGCCTCTCAAGGATTTGGCCCTCTGCGTGGTACTGCAGGACGCTAAGTGGCCGGGGATCATCGCATTTGACGTGAAGGCTCCCCGGACCGATCGGCAGGAGGATATCACCGATATTCTCACCACCAGTACCGCTAACTTGAAACGTCTTTGGAGTAAG
>LIBO01000021.1 GCA_001438005.1 Verrucomicrobia subdivision 6 bacterium BACL9 MAG-120507-bin52
GCTTGAAAGGTGAAAACGACATCATCGGCAGTGAAGGGGTGTCCGTCGGACCACCGAACTCCAGGTCGGAGATGAAAGGTGAAGGTTTTATTGTCGGGCGCAATTTCCCATCGAGAGGCGAGGCCGGGTTCGACCTCTTGGGTGACGGGGTTGTTGTGGACGAGGGAATCGAGGAAAAGGCCGATGAACCCGCTGGAGGTGGCGTCTTCCGAGACGAGCGGGTTAAAGGTGGAGGGCTCGCCCGGGGTGGAGTCGATAAAGACGCCACCCCGACGCCCAGGCTCGGCGCGGGAAGTGTCCAACCCTTGGGGAAGTGGATGGTTGGGGCGCACCTCTTTGGCTTTGGGAGCACAGGCTTGAGGGGTCACGGCAACAAGCGCGAGGAGAAGCAAAGTGCGAATGTGCATGAGTGTAAATCTAGGGGTTTTGAAAATGAAGGAAAGTGGAAGGAAAGTGCTACTCTTTCTTGGGCATGCCGTATGAGCCGATGAAAACAAAAGCGAGGCTCCACCCAGAGAAGGCGAGGAGGAAGTAGGGGATCTGTAGATTGAGGGGAAGTCCGTAAAGGAGAAATATGATCGGAATCCAGTAGAGGTAGTCGGGAATGATGAGGGGCAGGGCACGGTCACGATACATCGCCCAACTCCAAGAGCGGAGGATGCGGTTGGGCGACCAACCCAGCTCCAGCCAAAGGAAATAACTCACCGTCATGGGCATGCAAATCCACGGAATAAAAACCAGACAATCGAGGGCCATTTTAGGAAGCAGAACGGACAGGGTGTTGCCGATCCCAAAAAGCTGGGCTTGGAGGACATAGAAAAGATCGACAAGAAGTCCGTTGAAGGCAAAGAAGAGAAAGTTCCAGCCGAGGCGGCGCCATCGTTCCTGATTCCAACTTCGGTCGGGGCCGACGATGGTGCGAGCGGTTTCGGGCAGAAGAGTTCCTGCGATGGCGGTCAAAAGGGCGGAGAGGGGCAGCCCGCCCGAAGATTTCCACGCGGCAAACGCATCGATGGAGTGCCGAATTTCTGGGTGGTGGTAGTAGGCGAAGTAGAGGCTGACGGCGATGGCCTGAAAAAGAAGAAAAACCCGATAAAAGTGGCGGACGGCGAGGAGGCCTGGGCGGAGGGCCTGGCGAAGAGACCAAGGGGCGGACAAAAAATCAGGCCTCGAAGGAGGTGCCGCACCCGCAGGTCTGCTTGGCCTTGGGATTGACGATTTTGAAGCCGGTATGAGTGAGTTCATCCTCATAATCGAGAGTGCACGCCTCCAAAAGGGGCGCGCTTTCCGCCGCGACAAAAAGGCGGGCGCCGTTCACTTCCAATTTTTCATCGGTCGGTTCTGAGGTGGAGATGGCCATGGCGTAGGAGGAGCCGGCGCACCCGCCTTTTTCGACGTAGAGGCGAAGGCCACGGTTGGCCTCCCCTTGGGCAGTGAGCTGGCGGATTTGAGAGGCCGCCCGATCGGTTAGCTGGATCATAGGATTAAGATACGGATTGGTCGGATAGGTGTCAAAAGGTCGCCCATGACAGAGGAGTTGAGTTCTAGGCCAGCAAGGTAGAGTGGAGGCATGCACGGGATGGATTTGATTCAGGACTTGGCCTTGATCATGGCCTCCGCGGCGGTGGCCACGGTGATTTGCCAACGGCTCAAGCAACCGGTGGTTTTAGGATACATTTTGGCGGGGGTGTTGATCGGTCCGAATACACCGCCCTTTAGTTTCGTCTCCAACAAGGAGGAGATCCGAACCTTGGCGGAGTTGGGGGTGATTCTCCTGATGTTCTCGGTCGGGCTCCATTTTAGTTTTCGAAAATTGAAGGAGGTCGGGGGTGTGGCGGTAGTGGCCGCACTGGTGGAGATCGCCGGAATGTTCTTTCTGGGGCAGCGTTTAGGAAAGTTTCTGGGGTGGGCTCCGATGGAGGCTCTTTTTCTGGGAGCGATTCTTTCCATCTCCTCCACCACGATTATTGCCAAAGTTTTGGAGAGCATGGGTCTGCTTCGCCCTGGGTTCGCGCGGCTGGTGTTCGGGGTTCTTATCGTGGAGGACATCCTGGCCATCGCGATGATGGGAATGTTGACCAGTTTTGGCACGACGGGCCAGATGAGCTGGGTTGTGGCGGGGGAAAATCTGCTGAAGTTGGCCGCCTTTTTTGTTTCGGTGGCGGTGGTGGGCTTTCTTTTGGTGCCCCGTTTGATTCGTTTGGCGAGTCGCACCCGGATGGAGGAGGTTCTCTTAATTACCGTGCTGGGGCTTATCTTTGCGGGTGCGATATTGGCGGAGCGGCTTGGTTTTAGCGTGGCGCTGGGGGCCTTTTTGGTGGGAGCTGTTTTGGCGGAGGTCAAGGAGGTGAATCGGATTGAGCGAATGGTGGCTCCCGTACGGGACCTTTTCAGTGCGATCTTTTTTACTTCCTCGGGAATGTTGATCAGCTTTGCCCTTACCCCGAGTGGTGCGGCTGAGGTTGCCCTGATTGCGATTGTGGTGGTGGTGGGGAAAATTATCTTCAGCACGTTGGGGGGGTTGCTGGGGGGAGCCGATTTACGAACGGCGGTACGGGCGGGAATGAGCTTGGCCCAGATTGGGGAATTTTCCTTTATTCTGGCAGGCTTAGGCATGGCGCTGGGAGTGACCGGGGAGAGGTTGTATTCGGTGGCGGTGATGGTCTCGGCGCTGACGACTTTAACTACGCCGTATCTGATTCGGGGTTCGGAAGGAGCCGCGCAGTGGCTGGAGCAAAAGGGACCGCGGTGGTGGGTGGATTTTTGGAAGTTTTATCCGTCGTGGTTGCAGAGCATGCATTCGGCCCCGGGGGATCGACATCATCTGGCGCGGGAATTTATTCGAAAATTGGTCGGTCAACTGGGATTACAGTTGGCGTTGATCACGGCGCCCATTTTGGGGGCGGCGGGATTGTGGGAGGCGTATCGCGATCGTTTGCCTGAGCCGATGCGAGTGGAGTGGTGGGGAGGGCCTCTTTTTTGGCTGGGGGGGGCTCTTCTCGCCCTGCCCGTCATTTGGGCGTTTCTGAGAAAGTACCATGCGTTGGCGATGTTGATTTCGGAGCTGGTCTTTCCGCGGGGCAGTCGGGAGGAGGTGGGGTCAGCCCGAAAGTGGGCGACATTTTTATTTTGCGGGGTTGGGGTGGTAGTGGGGGGAATTTATCTGGTGGTGATTAGCTCGCCTCTCTTGCCGTCGGGAAAAATTCTGGTGGGTTTGATGGGAGTATTGATCGTGGTGGGTTTTATGAGTCATAAAAAACTGGTGGAGCTCTACGCGCGCGGACAGAGCACGATTCGCGAAACTTTGGCCACCACTCCGGACGGGGGCGAGGTGCGTTTGCCGGGGGATTCGGCGGTCCGGGCGTACCGGGTAGGAGAAGATTCGCGATTGATTGGGCGGACGTTGCGGGAAATGGATTTGCGGAAAGTGAGTGGCGTGGTGGTGGTGGCGATTGAGCGGGCGGGCGGGAGTGTGGTTTCGCCAGGCCCAGAGGAGAGGCTAGAAAAGGGGGATGAGCTGTTCGTCTTCGGGGAGAGTGGGCAGTTGGATCTGGCGGGTGAGTTTTTTAGGGACGCGGGCGTGAGTGAGGCGTAGAGGTGCGAAACCAGTGAAAGAGGAGGAGTTGGGCGAGTCCGCGAAAAGGACCGAACTGTTTTTGAGACCACGTTTCGAGGTGGGCGAGGCGAAAAGGTTTTCTCTTTTTTGGAAAGTAGAGCTGGCGGAGGAGGCGATCAACCCAGACATCAACGGGAAAGGCATCGAGCCGGCCATAGGAGTAGAGAAGGACGCAGCGGGAGATTTTCGGGCCCACCCCAGGAAGTTCTTCCAGGTGTTGGGCAGCTTGCTCGGTGGACCAGGACGTGGGGATTTCGAGCCGATGTGGCTCGCGCACGATCATTTGGGCGGTGGCGGCGAGATGTTTGGCGCGGTACCCGAGGGCACATTTTCGAAGGGAAAGTTCGCCCGCTTCGGCGAGGCGGGCGGGCGAGGGGAAGCTTTGGTTGGGGCCGCCGAAGGTGGAGCGAAGGCGAGCATGGATCTGGCGAATATGGGTGATTTGTTTGAGGGAGGAGCAGATGAAGTTGACCAGGCACTCCCAAGGGTTCTCGCGGAGGGGGCGAAGTCCAGGGTGGAGCTGGATGGCAGTAGCGAGGTGGGGGTTTGTCGGGAGGTGGGGCTGGAGGAGGGAGGAAAGATTGAGGTCGAGGGAGAAGTAGTGATGGATTTGAGAGGAGGACAGGGCTGAGTTATCCCAGTGTATAGACTCGTGATGGAGGTGGAGTTGAACGGGGTGGGGTCCGATCCAGCCAGCGAAGCGGGAGCGGGGGAGTGGGTTCCAAGAGAAGCTTTGTCCCCCCAGCAGGGTGGAGGTTAGGTCGAGTGGGCAGGGAAGGAGGAGAGAGGGCATCTGAAGAAAAGATTAAGGATTTCGCAATGAAGGAGAAGTGGGATGATGGGTGAGGTGCAGAAATTAATCTCACGAGCTTGGATGGCCTGGGCCTTGCTGTCGGTGGGGCAGGCCCAGATCGGGGAGGAGCCGGTCCGAAAAGCGGAGCGGGTGGAGGAGGAGGTACGTCCGGCCACAGCGGTGGAGGAGCCGGTGCGACGAGCCCAGCCTGCCGGAACCCCCAAAGAGCAGTCGTCTCTGGGTCGGTTGTTCACGGTCCAGCCAGCGGTCAGGATTGAGTCGCCCCAAGACGGGCAGGTAATGCCGTGGGAAACGGTGGATGTTTTCGTGCAGGTAGAAAATCTTTCCTGTGAGGAGAACGGCCATCGCTTTCATGTCATTTTGGACAATGGATCCCCAATCGAGCATTGGAATGTTCTCAAGCCGGTGATCTTGCGTGGATTGGCTCCGGGGGCGCATACCTTGAGGGTTTTTCTGGTGAAGCCAGATGGGAAAATGCTGACGAACGCCGAGGCGTTTGGGCGGGTAGACTTTTGTGTGCGCAGGCAGGACTTTTCCAATTTTCAGCCGGTCGATCATCCCTATCTCACGGTGAATCTGCCGATGGACGGAGTGGTGATTCCGGACGAAGGGGGGAAAGTGTGGTTTGATTTCACGACGCATCAAGCGCCACTGGGAAAAGAGAAGTATCGAGTCAAAACGGTGATGAACGGGGTGGAGATGATTTTGAGCACACGCGATCCTTACCCTTGGGCCGGGCTACCGGAGGGGAGGCACCGTGTGGTGGTCGAGTTGATCGATGAGGATGGGGATCCCGTGCATGAAATCTTTGCCCGGGTGGAGAGAACCTTTGAGATTGTCCGGACGGTGCGAGCGGTCAACCCGAAGGAGGCGGATTCAGCGAATTTATGGCTACGAAGGTAATTGAGGAGGACGCTACGGTGCCCGACGAAGTTTGGCTTGAAGGCGGCGCATGGTGAGAGCTGAGGCGGCGGTCGAATCACGAAACCCAGCAAGGTGAAGGATTCCGTGAAGGATATAAGTTAGGAGTTCCTCTCGCATAGGAAGGCGATGCCCTCGGCAAAGGGAGGCCGCGACGGCGGGGCAAACGACGATCTCGCCGTGGGGAAAGGCAAGGACGTCGGCAGGAGACGGATCCTGGAGGTGGAGCTGGTGAAGTCGGCCGCTTTCTTTTGGGGAAACGAGGATAATGCCCAGTTCCGCGGGAAGTTTTTGCCGGCGGCTGGGGGGCAGGCGTTGGAGGGCGGAATCGACCTTACGACGGAGAAAGGCGAGATTCGCCGGGTATCGGCGCTGGCGATTCCTCCACAGGATGCGGATGGGTTTTTTGGGCACGACGATCTTTAGGATAACGAATTCGAGGGCGAAGGATACTCTCCAACGCGGTGGCCAGAGAGTGGCGAGCGGATTTCCATTCGCTTTGGGTCAACCCCGAACGATTCCAATGCCCTTCGGCTTCACGTTCGGAAAAAAGTTTTTCGACCAGTTTGGCGGCATCGCCAGGGATCGGCTTCTCCATCGAGCGAGAGGCGGACTCTGCCATATCAGCGAGAGAGAGAAGTGCCGTTTCGGGGGATTGGGGAATGGGTCCGCCATAACGAAAAGGGGATTCCTCGACGGGAGGAATATCTTCATCCCGCAGCCGCAGGATTTTTCCTCCGGCGCGAGCATCTTTCTCCTGTTGGAGGGCTTTTTGATAAAAGTACCAGACGAGCGAGGTGCCGTGGTGCTCGCGGATGGCCTCTCGAATTCGGCGAGGAAGACCGTGTTGGCGAGCTAACGACACCCCATCTTTGACGTGGGCGAGGATGATGAGGGCGCTCATGGAGGGGGTGAGGTTGGCGTGGGGGTTGGGATCGGTCGGATTAAAGTTTTCCGTAAAGTATTCGGCTTGGTCGATTTTTCCGATGTCGTGATAGAGAGCCATGGCACGACACGCGCGGGGGTTGGCCGTGTGGGTGGAGGAGGCGGCGGCTTCGGCCAAGTGTCCCACCAGAATACTGTGCAGGTAGGTGCCCGGGGCTTCGAGGGAGAGGCGACGGAGAACAGGATGGTCGAGGCTGGTGAGTTCGAGCCACGAGAGGTCGGTGGTGCGATCGAAGGCAGATTCGAGAATGGGGAGCAGGGCCCCGACCACGATCGCCCCGAATAATCCGAGGCCAGCGGCGGAGATTGCCTCGGTCAGCAAGACATTGCGTGCCAAAGCGAAGTTCAAGCCGGAGGAAAAGATCGTGGCCAGAAGGGCCACCAGACCGAGGCCCGCTCCGGCCCGAAGGAGGTCGGATCGGCGGGCAATCTTGCGCGAGAGGAAGATGGCGGCCAGACCGGTGATGAGAGAGGAGAGAAGGTAACGGCTATCGGGTCGTAGGAGAAAGAATTCTCCCATTCCGAGAAGAGCGATGAGGAGAAGACCTGCGCGGGGTCCGACGAGAGTGGTGAGGACGAGGGCGGCGAGGGCGGGGGGGATGAGGTAAGAGCTAGCGCCAAAAGAGATGCGGGGTGCGATCGAGAGGAGAAGAAGAATAAAGGCAAAGTTGGCCACGAGAGCGAGCAGGAAAAGTGCGAGGAGACGATTTCGTTGCAACGTTTCAGGCAGGACAACGGAAAGAATCAGGGGCAGGACGATGGCGACAAAGATCGCCGCAATCCAAGCCGATGGACCTGCCCCAGCGGGGGTGAAGAGAGAGAGGGAGTACGCGGCGACGGATGTCCCGAGAAAGAGAAAAAAACGAACGATGGGATCGGTTTCGAGACGATGTTCCGACGGCGTGCGGCGGTTGAGGGAGGGGGGGCGACTCACAGGGTGAGGCTGGTCTGTCTCAATCCGCGATGTTCCTTGTAAGCTCGAACAATTTTTCCAACGAGTTCGTGTCGGATCACGTCCGTATCTTCGAAACGGACAAATCCGATTCCGTCCACGGGGGTGAGCGCTTGCACCGCCTCGACCAAGCCCGATTTCCGGCTGTGCGGAAGGTCGACCTGCGTCGGGTCTCCCGTGACGATACATTTCGATTCGGCACCGAGGCGGGTGAGGAACATGAACATCTGTTCGGTGGTGGCGTTTTGGCCCTCGTCCAAGATGACAAAGGCTCCGTTCAAAGTGCGACCTCGCATGTAGGCGAGGGGGGCAATTTCCAAAATCCCTTTGTCCATGAGTTTTTGGATCTCCTCGACATCGAGCATGTCGTAAAGGGCATCGTAAAGGGGGCGAAGGTAAGGAAATATTTTTTCTTGGAGATCGCCGGGGAGAAAGCCGAGAGCTTCGCCCGCTTCGACGGCGGGGCGAGTTAGAATGATACGGTTAATTTTGTCCGACTTGAGATAGGAGATGGCCATAGCCATGGCGAGGTAGGTTTTGCCTGTTCCGGCGGGACCGATGCCAAAGACGAGATCGTGGTGGCGGATGGATTCGACATAGGCTTTTTGGAGAAATGTTTTTGGAAGAATGGCGGGTTTCTTGGCGGAGACTTGGATGCGGCAGGACCACATGCCCTCCAAGCTTTTCCCCTCTCCCCGATGAACGGCCCGGAGGGCGTGAAGAAATTCATAACGGCGGACGCGCAGGCCGTGCTGGCGGGCAAGGTGAAGCTGGCGGAAGAGCTCTTGGGCGTTGGCGACATGTTTTTCCACCCCGTCGATTTTGAGCAGGGTATCGCGGGCCGTAATTTTGACGCTGAGGGTTTTTTCCGCTTCGCGAAGGAGGGACTCATCGGCGGCATAGAGTTCGGACAGAGTGTGGGCGTTATCGAAAGTTAGGGTTTGTTCGCTCATGGGATGATTTGAGTTCTAGGGAGGAAGAGAGGGGGGGAAAGAAAGATATTGGGGATGTTAACGAAGGCGGGAATCGAGTTTGGCGGCGGCCCGTTGGAGAGTCGAGAGGGCGGTTCCGACCGATTGCTGAGCCCCTTTTGAATCGAGGGGAAGCGGGGTGGCGGTTTCAAGAGAGGTGACCCGAGCACAGTAGCTATCATTGATCATGAGGCCGAGGAATTCTCCCCCTAAGGTGAGGACCAGGTCGCCGGAGGAGGGGGCATACTCTCCTTGGAGTCGATTGAGGAAGCGAGAGTCCATTTCGAGATAACCGGGAAGATCGGGGGACAGGCGGAAGGCACACTCCCCATAGCCTTCGCCACGGGGGGAAATGAGAAGGCTTTTGGGAAAGCGAAATGGGTCGGTTGCGAGGCGGTACGGGGCGGTGCCAGAGGATTTGGCTTCAGAGCTGGAAAGGGAGAGGAGCAGAAGGCGAGGATCGCCTTGGCGAAGGGAGTGAAGGGTGGGGACAGGTTGAGGGAAGTCAGCCGGAGGGGGGAGAGTGAGGGAACCGGTGAGCGATTTCCAGGAACCGCCCGCGTCGCCTAAAGTGAAGGGAGTTTGCTCAAGCGAAATCAGGGCAGCGGTGCGAGTGCCGTCGGTCAGAAGAATAGATTTCGATTCGCGCCGGCGAGGTCCCGAGCCTTGCGCGGAGGTGCGCTCCGTCATGATGGAGAGAGTGGCGCGGCGGTTCAGGTAGTCGGCGTAGAGCGAGTTGGGTGCGATAGGGCGGAATTCGCGAATTTCTTGCGTGATCTCACCCGACTTTTCCGCCAAGCGGTTGACGCCTTGGGAGAGCGATTGATTTTGCTCCAGCAGTTTCTTCTTTTCCTCCTCGGCATTCCGGAGGGTGATCTCGACCTGACGAGCACGCTCTTCGGAGGTGCGGGCGGTGACCGTGGCGGCGGTGAGTTGCGAACGAAGAGCCTCTCCCTCCTTTTTTAATTTTTCCTCCGCCTGGCGGAGGGCCAGAGCTTCGGCCCGAGCGGCTTCGAGGGCGGCACGGCTTCGTTCCGTCTCGATGCCCGCCTGTTGGGCGAGGCGCAGAGACTCCTGCTCTGCCTTGGTCAGGCGCTCCGAAAGTTCGGTCGTGCGGGCGCGAGCTTGATCGAGAACGGTGGCGCGACTGCGGGACTCATCCCGGGTGGTGGCGAGATCTTGGGCCAATTTTTCGCGGTTGGCTTTTTCTTCCTCCAAGGTGAGGCGAAGAGCTGCGACCACATCTTCCCGTGCGGAAACGGGTTGGGCGGCGGAGGGAGGCGCGGGAGGGAGTTCATTTTTATCCCAGCGGGTGAGGGCCAGAAGGTTGAGAAGGAGGAAATCGCAGAGGATGAGGAGGAGGGTCTTATTCATCAGAGGTGCGTGGGGCAAAGCCTCACCGTTCGGGTGCTACTTCTTTTCGGGGGGAATCAGAAGGCGTTGTTTGAGGGCGCGCACGTGAAAGATTTTGACGATGGCCACGCAGGCGATGCCAAAGAGGTTGGAGGCGTAGGCGGCGAGCAGGCTGGGCTGAATCAGGCCGATAACTTGGAGGACGAGGGCGGTGGCGGTGCCGGCGATCCCCACGTAGAGGCCGGCATCGAAGAGGTTGTCCTCATTTTCCAAAAGGCGGAGTTTGAGTTGAGTGTCGCCGGGGCCGTTTTCGATTTGGCGCATTCGGCGGACGCAAATTCGGTACACGGCGATTTGCAGACCAAGAAAAATGGCCAAGGTGATGAGGTTGGTGGGGTCCATAGCGTTTCCTTTCGTCGATTGATTTTTAGCGGAGAAGGGGGTTTCGGCCAGACTCAATCGATAGCGGGGGAGGGGGCGGGGATGAAGCCAGGCAGGTTCGAGGGCGGCCCCGAGAAGGAACGCGAGAAGAGCGGTTTGCAGGAGGCGTGGGGCGAGCCGCCAAGGACCGGGGCTTTGGGGGAAAGGGTTCGGCAGCCAACGCCAGAAGGCGAGAATGAGAAACCAGGAGCTGACCAGAAAAA
>LIBO01000022.1 GCA_001438005.1 Verrucomicrobia subdivision 6 bacterium BACL9 MAG-120507-bin52
GGAATCACCCGACGGGACCCAAAAGTGACCTGAAGGGAAAGGGAAGTTTTCCAGTTGTGCATGTGGCCTTTCAGGATGCGGAGGCGTACGCCAAGTGGGCGGGCAAGAGGTTGCCGACGGAGGCAGAGTGGGAGCGGGCATCGCGAGGTGGCAGGGAGGGGGAGACCTACCCTTGGGGGAATGAGTTTCGGCCTGGTGGAAAGTGGATGGCGAACACCTGGCAGGGAAATTTTCCTAACTTGGATACGGGAGAGGATGGATGGAAAGGGATTGCCCCTGTGAAAAAATATCCGCCCAATCCTTACGGGTTGTATGACTTATCGGGAAATGTGTGGGAGTGGTGTTCCGACTGGTACCGAGCGGATAGTTATGAAAAAGATTCAGCACAAGGTGTGGTGAGGAATCCACGAGGCCCAAATCACAGTTTTGATCCGGAAGAGCCCAGTGCGATGAAAAAGGTGCACCGCGGCGGGTCATTCCTCTGTTCGGACCAGTTCTGTGCCCGTTATATTTCAGGAACTCGAAGCAAGGGGGAGATCAGCACGGGAACAACCCACCTTGGCCTCCGCTGCGTAAAGTAGTCGTAACGTGCTGCGGGCATGGTGGGTGAGTAGGAAGGGTATGGACTGAGTTTTATATGGAAAAAGGGTGGGGGGCGTGGGAGGATTTATCTATGTCGCGTTTGGTTAAGGGAGGGTTGGTGCAGACTGCGAGTAGTCACGATGGTGACGCTCCCTTGGATGTGATTAAGAAGGCGATGATTGAGAAACATCTTAAGTTCACCGAAAGTGCAGCGAAAAAAGGGGTGCAGGTCCTCTGCTATCAAGAAATTTTTTACGGTCCTTACTTTTGTGCAGAGCAGAAAACCCGCTGGTACGACACAGCAGAAAAAATTCCGGATGGGCCTACGACGCAGCTGATGTGTGAAACGGCGAAGCGGCTGGGCATGGTGCTGGTGGTGCCGATCTATGAAGTGGATCTGCCTGGGGTCTACTACAACACGGCGGCGGTGATTGATGCAGATGGGAAGTACCTAGGGAAATATCGAAAGCATCACATCCCGCACTGCCTGCCGGGTTTCTGGGAGAAGTTTTATTTTAAACCCGGCAACCTCGGGTATCCCGTGTTCGAAACAGCCGTTGGTAAAGTAGGAGTCTATATCTGCTACGATCGGCATTTTCCCGAAGGAGCGCGTTGCCTCGGATTAAATGGGGCGGAAATCGTGTTTAACCCCTCTGCCACAGTGGCCGGTCTGAGCGAATATCTTTGGAAACTAGAACAACCTGCGCATGCGGTAGCGAACCAGTACTTTGTCGGGGCCATTAACCGTGTGGGCAAAGAGAAGCCCTGGAATATCGGAGAATTTTATGGCCAGTCTTATTTTTGTAATCCCAAGGGACAGATGCTGACGGTGGGCAGCCGAGACCAAGAGGAGTTGGTGATCGCAGATATGGATTTAGATTCCATTCGGGAAGTGCGAAATACTTGGCAGTTTTTCCGAGATCGGCGCCCCGATTCCTATGGGGCGATCACTGCACCCGAGAATTAATCGCCATCGGATCGACGCATGGACACAAAACTGGCGTCCGATTTAACCCCAACGCAGCAAAAAGTGTTGGAGGGGAGTTCGCTCTATAATTCCGATTTAGCGCCGATTCCTTCCACGGGGCGCCGCTGGGGCACCCTCGACATCGCTACTCTTTGGGTCGGGATGTCGGTCTGTATTCCGACCTACATGTTGGCGAGCAGTCTGATCTCGGGGGGCATGAACTGGTGGCAGGCTATCGCCACCGTGGCGTTGGGAAACCTGATTGTGCTGGTGCCTATGATTCTCAATGGGCATGCCGGAACTAAATATGGCATCCCGCTTCCTGTTTTTGCCCGAGCCTCGTTTGGCATTCGCGGAACACACGTTGCCTCTGTACTGAGGGGGATCGTCGGTTGTGGGTGGTTTGGAATCCAAACGTGGATTGGGGGAATCGCAATTTACGAATGCGCCAAGGCACTGTGGCCAAGTCTGGGTCAAACTCCCGTGTTCGCACTTATCAGCAATGAGCAGGTACAGGTCAATCTCGCTCAGTTCATCTGTTTTCTTATCTTTTGGATGATCAATATTGGAATCTTCTGGAAAGGGATGGAGTGGATTCGCCTTGTCGAGAATTGGGGAGCGCCACTCTTGATTGGAATGGGGTTGGCCTTGCTGGGTTGGGCTTGGGGGAAGGCAAATGGATTTGGCCCCATGCTTTCCCAACCCTCTAAGTTTAGCACGACAGGAGAGTTCTGGGATTTCTTCTTTCCAAGTTTGACGGCGATGGTGGGATTTTGGGCCACGCTCTCGCTGAACATTCCCGACTTCACGCGTGAGGCAAAGAGTCAGAGGGCGCAAATTATCGGTCAATTCTTAGGGCTCAACACGACGATGCCTTTCTATGCTTTTATCGGTGTTGCGGTTACGAGCGCGACGGTGGTCGTTTTTGGGGAGGCTATTTGGGATCCAGTCCAGCTTCTTTCCCGGTTTGGAAACGTTTGGCTTCTGATCTTGTCGATGTTTGCGCTTATGCTGGCCACTTTGACGACCAACTTGGCTGCAAATGTGTTGGCCCCGTCTACGGCTTTCTCGAATTTTCTTCCCAAGTTCATCTCTCTGCGAATGGGGGGTCTGATCACGGGAATCATAGGAATCCTGATGATGCCTTGGAAGCTGGTGGCCGATCCAACGGGGTACATCTTTACATGGTTGATCGGCTACAGTGGGCTGCTTGGTCCGATCGGGGGAATTCTGGTCTCAGACTATTTTATCTTTCGTCGGACCCAATTGGATCTACCGGGACTTTACGATCCCCGAGGTCCTTATGCGTATATGGGGGGCGTTAACCCCGCCGCGATTGGAGCTCTCACCTTGGCTGTCTTGCCAAATCTTCCTGGTTTTCTTGGGCAGATTGGTTTCTTGGAGGTGTCGACTTTTTGGAAGAATTTATATCACTATGCGTGGTTTACTGGGTTTCTGATTGCGATGGCCGTGTACTCAGTCTGGATGTTGAATGGGAATTCAAAAAAAGCGTGAAATTGTTCATTTTCATAGGCTTGCGGATTCTATATAAATGGTGCATATATGATATTCGTATCGCCATTTACGAAAATTACAGCTTAAGAAATTCATATGCCTCTTCAACCTAGATCTAATTCGAAAGAACTGGCCAAGACGATGGGAGATATTGAACCCTGCTACCGACCGCAAGAGGCGAAGGTAGAGGCGGACCGATGTCTCTACTGTTTTGATGCTCCGTGCATCATGGCGTGTCCGACGGGGATCGATATTCCCGGTTTTATCAAAAAAATTGCCAACGCCAATCTGGTCGGTTCGGCTCGGGTGATTTTGGAATCCAATATTCTTGGCGCCAGTTGCGCCCGAGTTTGTCCGACCGAAGTTCTGTGCGAAGGTGCCTGTGTCATGCTGGATCGAGATGAGAAACCGATCAAGATTGGGCGACTCCAACGCTATGCCACGGATGCCCTTTGGGAGAAAAAGGCCAATCCGTTTCCCAAAACACCGAAACGGAATGGAAAAAAAGTCGCTCTCGTCGGCAGTGGACCGGCCAGCCTTGGATGTGCTGCCGAACTCGCGCGGTTGGGGTATCAGGCCGTCGTTTTTGAAAAAGACGCCGAGCCTGGTGGACTAAACCGGTATGGCATCGCCTACTACAAGATGACTCCGGAGGTGGCCAAGCAGGAGGTGAAGTGGGTTAAGGATCTTGGGGTCGAATTCCGCTGCAAGAGCGAAGTTGGAAAGAATGTGAAGGTAGAAAAGCTACTCAAGGATTTTGACGCCCTTTTTCTGGGGGTGGGATTGGGGAAGGCTCATCGGCTCGGAATTCCAGGGGAGGATAAAAAAGGAGTTGTGGAGGCCCTGGAGTTCATCCGCTGGATCCATACCAAGCCGTTGCATCAGGTTCCGGTCGGGTCAAGAGTGGCCGTTATTGGCTGCGGGAACACCGCGATTGACGCTGTGACTCAAGCCAAACGTCTGGGCGCCAAGGAGGCGGTCATTGTTTATCGGCGTGGCGAGGAAGACATGCCTGCTTACGAGTATGAGTATGAATTGGCCAAAACGGATGCGTGTGGCTTCCTTTTCCACACCGCCGTTGTGGAGGTGCTCGGCGGCAAGGAGGTGACTGGCCTTCGGCTTGCCAAAACTAGAACGGACAAACATGGCAAAACTGAGATCGTCAAGGGATCCGTGTTTGAGGAGCCCTTCGACATGGTCATCAAGGCCACAGGTCAGGAGAAGCAGGCTCCGGCTTGGAAAAAATTTCTGCCCAAGCTGAAGTTCGACGATAAAGGTCGGATCGAGGTGCAGAAGGGAACTGGACAGACGAGCGTTCCCAAGGTGTTTGCGGGTGGGGATGCGGTCAACGGGGGAAGGGAAGTGGTGAATGCCGTTGCAGAGGGAAAGAAAGCAGCTTTGGCAATCCATGCGATGCTTTCCGGGCAAAAGGTTGCCGGGCCAATTCAAGGCAGTCGGTTGGGGCATCAGGACGGACCGAGAGGGTCGGGTTTCCTTCAGCCTGTACGAGTACCGGAACTGGAAGCGGCTTATTTCACGGCGATGAAGAACGGGGCTCATCGTGGCTGACCTTTCCATCAATCTCGCTGGAATCCGTTCGCCGAATCCTTTTTGGGTTGCTTCGGCCCCTCCGGCTAACACTGCTTACCAGTGCCACCGTGCTTTTGAGGCCGGATGGGGTGGTCTTGTCTGGAAAACCATCGGGGAACCGATCGTCAATGTCAGTTCCCGCTACTCCTCGCTCGACCTCAACGGGCAGCGGATGGTGGGCTTCAACAACATCGAGCTGATTAGCGACCGCTCACCGGAAACCAACTTTCGGGAAATCGCCGAGTGCAAGAAGCGTTGGCCCGATCGGGCGGTTATTGCCTCCCTGATGACGGATACAAGGGAAAACTGGCACGAGATGATGAAACGCTCACTGGATTCTGGGGCAGACGGCGTGGAGTTAAACTTCGGTTGTCCTCACGGCATGTGTGAGCGGGGAATGGGTTCCGCTGTTGGTCAGAATCCGGACGTGATTGAGACTATCGTCGGTTGGGTGATGGAGGCGGCACAGATTCCCGTCATTGTGAAGCTCACACCGAACGTGACCGATGTCACTCGGTCGGCCCGAGCGGCCAAAAAGGCCGGTGCCCATGCCATCTCCCTCATCAACACCATCAACAGCATCACCCAGGTGAATTTGGACAAGATGTGTCCTGAGCCCTACGTGGCCGGGCAGAGCACCCACGGTGGTTACTGCGGTCCGGCAGTCAAACCCATTGCCCTCAACATGGTCCAGGGCTGTGCGGCTGACCCGCTTGTACAACTGCCGATCTCCGGCATCGGGGGAATATCTAACTGGAAGGACGCCGCAGAGTTTATCGCTCTGGGCTCGACAGGGGTGCAGGTCTGTACGGCGATCATGCACTACGGTTTCCGAATCGTGGAGGACATGATCGATGGGTTGAGCGATTTTCTCGATTCGAAGAAAATGAAGTCGGTGAATGATCTGCGGGGCAAGGCGGTGCATACCATCGGAAATTGGGAGAATCTCAATCTCAACTACAAGCGAATCGCCTCCATTGATTACGATAAGTGTATTGGGTGCAACCTCTGCTACATCGCATGTGAAGATGGGGCTCATCAGGCCATTGCGTTAGTTTCACCCAACGGACATGGACTTGGACCCGGTCGTTTACCAGGCAAGCCCGTGCCCCAGATCAAGGAAGTGGAGTGTGTGGGTTGCAACCTTTGCTCCCTTGTCTGTCCAGTCGACCAGTGCATCACCATGGTGGATGTTTCCACGGGGAAAAAACCGATGAGCTGGAAAGAGTATCAAACCAGACTCGCCGCTCGAGAAATGAAAGCCATCCCGGCCCATGCCTAAGACTTCATCCACCCTCATCAAAAAATCCTTAAGCAAACTGGACCCCTGTCCCATCTTCATTGGGGGCAAGTGGACGGTGCCCAAGACATCGAAAACCACCTCGGTCTACAATCCATCGACCGGTCAAGTGATTGCCGAAACCCCGATGTGTGGCGCGGATCTGGTCGATCAAGCCGTGCAGGACGCCCAACGTGCCTTTGCCGACTGGTCGGAAACCCCTCCAGTTGAGCGGGCCAGGATTTTGTTCCGGTACAAGATGCTCCTTGAGGACGAATTCGAATCTTTGGCTAAGAGCATATCCCGGGAACACGGTAAAAATCTTGTCGAAGCAAGAGGGGATCTCCGCCGCGGAATTGAGGTGGTGGAGTATGCCTGTGGAATTCCGGAGCTTCTGAAGGGAGAGGTTTTGGAAAACGTGGCTCGCGGCATCGACTGCGAAATGGTTCGTCAACCGAACGGGGTCTGTGTCGGAATCTGTCCCTACAACTTTCCTGCTTTGGTACCGATGTGGATGTTTCCCTTGGCGATCGCCTGTGGGAACACCTTTATCCTGAAGCCCAGCGAAAAAGTTCCTCTGACCGGGATCCGGTTGATTGAGTTGCTACAGAAAGCTGGCCTGCCGCCGGGAGTTCTCAATGTGATCCACGGGGGTCGGGAGTGCGTCGATGCCTTGCTCAAGCACCCCTTGGTTCGTGCGATCTCATTTGTCGGATCCTCCCCGGTGGCCAAGTACATCTTTGAAACTGGTAACCAGCACGGAAAACGGGTGCAAGCTGCCGGTGGGGCCAAGAACTATGTGTTCGTGCTGCCTGATGCCGATTTTGGGAATTCGGTCAATGGATTGGTCGATGCGGCGTTCGGGTGTGCCGGCCAACGGTGCATGGCCGGTTCCACAGCGGTAACGATCGGCAAAGCAGCCGAACGTTTGTTGGATCCTCTTTCCAAGGCAGTGAAGTCCATTGAGGTTGGTCCGACGGATCGTGAACACGGACAGCGGATGGGGGCGGTCATCAGTTCCCAGCATCTCGACAGGATCAAGGGCCTGATCGACTCTGGCGTGAAACAGGGAGCCTCTCTGGTAGTGGATGGTAGAAAGGTACAGGTAAAGGCTGAGCCCAACGGTTTTTATCTCGGGCCGACGATTATCGATAGGGTGCAGACGGGTATGGAAATTGCGAAGGAGGAGGTGTTCGGGCCTGTCCTTAACATTATGCGTTTTGACGACCTCGAAGCTGCCATTGAAATGGCCAATGGGACTCCGTTTGGTAACGGTGCTTGTATCTACACACAATCCGGCAAAGCGGCTCGTGAGTTTAAACATCGAATCAAGGCTGGCATGGTTGGAATCAACGTTGGGGTTCCGGCACCGCTCGCTTATTTTCCCTTCAGCGGTTGGGACTACTCCTTCTTCGGTGACCTTCATCTTCAGGGTAAGGAAGCCATCCTGTTCTTCACGCGCGCCAAGGTGACGACGACGCGTTGGTTCCGCTTCGGCGAAGGCGATATCTGGCACAAGGAGTAGACCCGTGGCCGTGCTGATACGCAACGGCGAGATTATCAACGCCGATTCCAGGTTTCATGCGGATATCCTGGTCGAGGGTGAAATCATCTCCCGCATTGGAAAAGATATTGAGGCTCCCGCTGGGGCAACCGTGATTGATGCCAAGGGAAAATATGTTTTCCCAGGATTCATCGATCCGCACGTCCATATCCATCTTCCTTTCATGGGAACCTTAACCAAGGACACCTATGAGACTGCGAGTATTGCCGCGCTGGCGGGCGGAACCACGACACTGATCGAGATGATCTGTCCCTCGCGGGCGGACGATCCTTGGGCGTCGTACGAGCTATGGCGTAGCAAGGCGGAGGGGAAGAGTGCATGTGATTTTACGTTCCACATGGGGGTGACAAGGTTTGACGGAAAAACCGCGGATCAGCTGAAAAAAATCGTCTCCGTCGGTGTAGCCAGCTTCAAGGTATTCCTCGCCTACAAAGGGGCGTTTGGGGTGACCGACGAGGAGCTTTATCAAACTCTCAAGTTAGGTCGGCAGTTGGGGGTGATCACCACCGCACACTGCGAGAATCCTGAATTGGTTGCGGTTCTACAGCAAGAGCTGGTCGCCTCAGGAAAAACAGGGCCAGAATTTCACCATGAAAGCCGGCCTCCATTGGTGGAGGCAGAGGGCGTGCATCATTTGATGACATTTGCGGAGATGACTGGGGCGCACGTCTATGTGGTTCATCTCAGCTGTGAAGAGGCCCTCCGAGAGGCCACTCGAGCGCGGGAACGTGGGGTGAAAGCTTGGGTCGAAACACTCATTCAGTATCTGGTCACGGACAAGACCTTTGCGGAACGCCCAAATTTCGAGGGGGCGAAATTCGTGATGTCCCCTCCTTTGCGGGATAAAAAAAACCAGCCCATTTTATGGAACGGATTACAACAGGGATTCATCCACACGTTGGCCACCGACCATGCTCCCTTTGATTTTAAGGGACAAAAGGAGATGGGGCGATCCGACTTTACCAAAATTCCAAATGGAATCCCTTCGTTGGAAGACCGGGTGACATTGTTGTATACCCACGGGGTAAAGACTGGAAAATTGGATCTACAACGCTTCGTTGAGGTGGCCAGTACTGGGGCGGCTCGTCTCTTCGGTCTGCATCCTCGCAAAGGAACGATTGGAGTCGGGGCGGATGCGGATCTGGTGGTTTGGCATCCCGATGCTCCGGGAATGATCTCGGCAAAAACGCACCATATGAACATCGACTACAGCGCCTTTGAGGGGTGGAAAACTATCGGCAAACCCGAGGTTGTGACCGTTCGAGGTGAAGTGGCTTTTCAGAGTGGTCAATTCCTCGGGAAAGTGGGGAGAGGAAAGTTTCTCGCACGGGAAGCTACGCACGGAGAATGAGTGCAGGAAAAAGATTTTGCGAAGCGGTGCGACGGGAACGACCGTTACAGGTCGTTGGCGTTATTCACGCTTTCGCGGCCAAGTTGGCCGAGTCGGCTGGCTTTCGGGCCGTCTATGTTTCTGGAGCGGGGGTGGCAAATGCCGCCTTTGGAAAACCCGACCTTGGGTTAACCACCTTGGATCAAGTCGCGGAGGAGGTGCGACGAATCAGCTCCGTCACTCGACTGCCTGTTTTGGTGGATATTGACACTGGATGGGGAAGGGATCTTTTCTCTGGCCGAACGATGAAACTGATGCACCGAGCGGGAGCGGCCGCCGTACAGTTGGAGGATCAGGTGGACATGAAGAGGTGTGGGCACCGTCCGGGAAAACATCTGGTGCCCGTGGCGGATATGGTGAAGCGCATCAGGGCAGCCGTAAAATCGCGTCCGATTCGTGATATGGGGGTTATGGCTCGTACTGATGCCGCCGCGGTGGAGGGTTTGGATGCAGCCATGTACCGAGCCCAGCAGTATGTGCAGGCGGGTGCGGACATGATTTTTGCTGAGGCGCTAGGCTCGTTGTCCGCCTACAAAAAGTTTTGCCAAGCCGTCAAGGTTCCAGTGCTGGCGAACATGACGGAGTTCGGGAAAACGCCGATGTTGTCGGTGAAAGAGTTTCGGTCTGCCGGGGTGCGGCTTGTGTTGTACCCGCTGTCGGCTTTCCGAGCGATGAACTCTGCCGCACAGGAGGTGTATCAGGTCATCCGAAGTCAAGGCACCCAGAAGTCCTTATTAAAAAAGATGCAGACTCGGAAAGAGTTATATCGTCTTCTAGATTATCAGAAGGCGGAGCGAACGATGGACCGGCGTTTGGGTTCAAAAAGATAAAAGGAGGAAACTATGAGTGAGTTTTCAAAAGGATTAGCGGGTATCGTGGCGGGGCAGACCGCCGTGGCAATTATTGATGAAAGTGAGAGTGGCGGAGGGTTGCAGTATCGGGGGTATCGGTTGGGTGAACTGGCCGAGAAATCGACCTTTGAGGAGGTGGCTTACCTTTTGATTCACGGTGCCTTGCCCAACACGGTTCAGCTGCATGAGTATAAAAGGAAACTAGTCTCGCTACGTAAATTGCCGACGGATCTGGTAGCAGTTTTGGAGAAGATTCCCGCCGAAACGCACCCGATGGATGTTCTGCGGACGGGTTGCTCGATGTTGGGCTGTCTTGAGCC
>LIBO01000023.1 GCA_001438005.1 Verrucomicrobia subdivision 6 bacterium BACL9 MAG-120507-bin52
CCCCCAATACAAATCAGTGCGTGAATATTCAGGCCCTGACAATTTTCGCGGGCTTGTTTGAGGATCTTGGGATCGATCTCGGATTTCTTGCCGGCACCGACTTTGGCCACAAACCGCCCTCGATTGGTGGTACCAAGAATGGTTCCACCCAAGTGACTGATGTGAGAGACCGAAACCGGGTCGAGCCGTTGGTAACGGACGGGGTTAAGCAGACCTTCATAGCCGTCCAAGAACCCGAGGACTTCATAGCCGCGGGTGGTGGCGGCAGATACCACCCCATGTAAAACCGCATTCAAACCGGGACAGTCTCCCCCGCTGGTCAGAACACCGATACGCTTCGCTGGCATATAACCTTATAGGGAATTGGTTGCGGGGGGGGCGATCTTAAATGGTTTTAAGCCAGATCGTCGCGTTTTTTGAAAACCCCTTCCACCAGGGTGCCCATTTCAGTTTCAAACTTCCGCGTTAGATTTAGGGCGAAGAGTGAGGAAAGTTATGATATCACTTATTCGAATGAGTTCGGCCGACGATTTCAAGTTTATGGGGGAGGCGGAGGCAGAGGCACGAAAAGGGTTAGCGGAGGGTGGGATTCCGATCGGATCGATTTTAGTCCGTGGGAATACGATTGTGGGGCGAGGTCATAATCAGCGGGTGCAAAAGGGGAGTGCAATTTTGCATGGAGAGATGGACTGTCTGATGAACGCGGGCAGGCAAAGGAGTTACCGGGATACGGTAATCTACTCCACCCTTTGCCCGTGCTTCATGTGCTCGGGGACGATCGTTCAGTTTAAGATTCCTCGGGTAGTGGTGGGGGAGGCGGTGAACTTTCCCGGAGCCCCTGATTTTCTGCGATCGCAGGGCGTGGAGGTGGTGATTTTGGATCAACCTACCTTAGTGAAGATGATGGGGGATTTTATTCGCGCCAAGCCCGATTTGTGGAACGAGGATATTGCAGAGTGATCGAGGCCGTGTCGCCGCGACGGAGGCACTACGGGCCTGAAGGCAGGGTGCGGATGGAGGGGAGAGCACGATAGCGTTGGTCGAGGTCGAGTCCGTAGCCGACGACAAATTCGTCTTTAATTTTAAAGCCGACCCAGCGGGCGTGGACATTTCGCACCCGCTTTCTTTTTTTGCTTAAAAGAACGCAGACCTGGACAGTTCGCGCACCTAATTTTTTGGCGTGAGAGCGGGTGCGATCCAAAGTGAGTCCCGAGTCGAGGATATCGTCGATGAGGAGTACGTCTCTCCCGCGAAAGTTTCCTCGGCAATGTTCCAGGCCGCGAATTTTTCCGGTCGACTTAGTGCCTTCATAACTGGAAATGTTCCAAAATTCCACCTCGGTATCGGGATCGAGGTGGCGGAGGAGGTCGACGACAAAGAAAACGCTGCCTTTGAGAAGGGCAACGATGGTGAGAGGGCGGTTTTGGTAGGCCTGGCGGATCGAAGAGGCAAGCGTACGGACGCGACGCTGGATCGCGAGGGCAGAGAGGTAGGGCTTGCCCGGGGGGCGGGTCACTGACCAGCGGCGGTGGGCGTCAGCTCAGCCAGCTCTTCGGTGATTTTTGCGGTGAGAGGGCCAGAGATTTTTAGATCGAGGCCTTTCTGGAAGGAGTTCCGGGCATTTTCCTCTTCTTCCAGTTGGGCGAAGCAGAGACCGGCGTAGTAGTAGACGGCTTGGGAGGTAAGGGTATCGAGGCAGCCAGGGGTTTTGGCCAGCTGATCGACCAGTTTCCGAAAGTCATCGCGGGCGATGCTGCGGCGATTGAACATGGTCGGGAGATGGTAGTTATTGATGGCGCGGATGAATCGGACATTGGGATCATTGGGCCGAATGGTGACGGCGCGGTCCATGCAGTCGCGACCCGCCATGAGATAACGAAGTTTTCCCGGGCCGATAAAGGCGTCGCGGCTGGCGAGAGTGTAAGCGCTGCCGAGATAGACCAGGAGAATGCCGTTATCGGGTTGCTCGGCGGTGAGTTCTTCTAACCAAGCGACCAGGCGGCGAGTGGCGTTCTTGTTGCCCGACTCGGACAAGGAGTGCATTTCGTAAATCTGGCTGAGAAGAGGATGGGAGTAGGTTTCGGAAACTGGGGTGGAAGCGATGGCTGAGCCGGCCACAGTGAAGGCCCACAGGGAAAGAATAGCGAAAATAGCTTTAATATTCGTCACAAGCCTCTTGCACTACAGATAAGAGGAACTCTTCTATTTTGCAAGGAGAATTACATTACAGACACAACCAGTTGTGATCTAGCCGTTTGCTAGTACACAATAGGTGCGAATTAATCGCTTCGACGGCCGGCGAGGAGAGGAAGTAGGTGCCAGAGAAGATAGATAAGTGACGTGATGAAGGCGGCCACATAGGTCCAAGCGGCCGCGCGGAGTACGCTATCGACCGCTTTGGATTCGGTGCCGGGCTGAATAAATTTCATTTTGGGGAGGATTTGCAAAGCGCGACGAGAGGCGTCGAACTCGACTGGCAAAGTAACCAGATTGAAGAGCATGATCGTGCCCCAACCAGCGACCATGATGGTGAGGTAGGTTTGGGATTGGAAGCCGCCGAACCCCGAGAAAAGTCCAAAGAGCGGAAGCCAGGTGACGATTTGGCTGGCAAAGGTGGTGGCACCGACCGCGGCCATTCGCCACTGAAGAGGGGCGTAAGCGATTTTGTGTTGGATGGCGTGACCACACTCGTGCGCGGCGACGCCCAGTGCGGCGGCGGAGTGACCGTGATAGTTTTGGGTAGAGAGAACGAGGCGGCGATGCATCGGGTCGTAGTGATCACCCAGCAGGCCATCCTGCTCCACGATCTCCACGTTGCGGATTCCGGCGGCGTCGAGGATTCGGGAGGCGGCCTCTGCTCCGGTAAAACCCGATGAGGCGGGAACTTGGCACCCTTTGGCATAGGCGATTTTTACTTTGGCCGCCGCCCAAAGGGAAAGAGCCATCGTGCCGATAAAGGTCAGTAAGAAAAGGACGTTCATCGTGTCCTTAGGTTAATCGACCCCCGAGCCCGCGCAAGAGGAATGCCCTTTTATTTGCAGAACTTGGCGATCCGACGAACACCTTCTTCGATCTGGTCGATCGAGGTGGCGTAGGAGACGCGCACGGTTGAGTCGAGTCCGAAGGCTTTTCCAGGGACCACCGCCACCCGCTCTTTTTCGAGGAGTTTCTCGGAAAACTCGGTCGAGCTCATGCCGGTGCGGGAGATATCGACCAAGATGTAGAAAGCGCCTTGAGGTTTAACGAAGGAGAGCTTCGGGATAAGTCCCAAAAGATCGCAGAAGCGACGACGGCGTTTGTCGTACTCTTTCAGCATCTCTTGGACGCAATCCTGGGGGCCACGGTAGGCGGCCAGCGCGCCCTTCTGAGCGAAGGAGGTGGGATGAGAGGTGGAGTGGCTTTGAATCGATTCGATCGTCTTGGCCAAGATGACGGGAGCGGCCACGTAACCAAGTCGCCACCCGGTCATGGCATACGGTTTGCTGAAACCGTTGACGGTCAAAGTTAGATTATAAAGGTCTTTGCTAAAGGATCCGATGGAGGAGTGTTTGGCATCATCATAGACGAGCTTCTCGTAGATTTCGTCCGACAAGATGAAAATTTCCTCTTCGAGGGCCACTTCGGCCAAAGCCGCGAGTTCGTTTTCGGAGTAGACCGAGCCGGTAGGATTACCGGGAGAGTTGATGATGACCATTTTGGTCATGGGGCTCATGTACTCGCGGAAAAGTTCGGGGGTTAATTTGTAACTGTTTTCGGCTTTGGTCGGAACCATGACGGGTTCCCCGCCGGCAATACGGACCATCTCGGGGTAGCTGAGCCAGTAAGGGGAGGGAATGAGGACTTCGTCGCCGGGATTCACCGTGGCCAGGATGGCGTTGAAACAGGCGTGTTTCGCGCCGCAGCTGACAATGATCTGGGAGGGTTCGTAGGAGAGGTTGTTCTCGGCCTTCAGCTTCTCGGAGATAGCGGCCCGAAGCTCAGGAATTCCGGAGGAGGGAGTGTATTTGGTAAAGCCAGCATCGAGCGAGCCCATCGCGGCGGCTTTAATGTGTTCGGGTGTATCGAAATCGGGTTCGCCCGCACCGAAGCCGACGACATCGAGGCCTTCGGCCCTCATGCTTTTGGCGCGGGCATCGATCGCCAGTGTGGCTGATGGGGTGAGGAGTAGGGTTCGTTCAGCGGTATCGAGGGGCATAGTAGTTTTTCCTTGGTTGGTTTCTAGTTGAGCTGAAAAAGGTATCGAAGACTTCAGACGAAGTCGAGCAGTTTAGCGGGGAGGGGTGAAGATTTTGGATTTTTTGGATTTTCGGGCTGGGGGACGTGCGGTTTTGGGGCAGCGCCCCTGCGCTGGGCTTTAGCCAAGTCGGCGGAGGGCTTCGCGGACAAGGTCGCCGGAGGGGAGGGAGGAGTCGAGACCTTGCAGGGCTTTTTGGGCTTCGGCTGATTTGTAGCCCAGAGCCAAAAGGGCCAGAAGGGCGTCTTGAGAGTGGCCGGCCAAAGGAGCGGGGGATCCTTGGGAAGGGGCACCGCCGGCGAGGGAGTCGAGGGCGGGGAGTTTGTCGCGAAGTTCGAGAACGATTCGTTCGGCTGTTTTTTTGCCAAGACCTTTGAGCTTAGCGAGCGTGGAGGTGTCCCCCGTGGCAACGGCATCGCGAACGGTTTGCGGGGTGGTTCCGGCGAGGATGGAGAGAGCGGTTTTGGGGCCGACCCCCGAGACGTGATGCAAAAGGAGGCGAAAGAGATCCCGTTCCCCCGTGGAAAAGAAACCGTAAAGAGTATGGGCGTCCTCACGCACGACGAGGTGGGTGAGGAGACGGACTTTTTCTCCCGGTTTGGGGAGGTGATCGAAGGTGGTGACGGGGATGAGGAGTTCGTAGCCGATGCCTTGGCAGTTAATCACAGCGCGGGTGGGCCAAGCTTCGGCCAAGGTGCCTTCGAGAAAAGAGATCATCTTAGGAGATTGCCGGAACTATTCGGGAGGAAAAGGCCGTACGGCGAAGGTGGGTCAGGCCCACGGCGAGGGCGTCGGCCTCATCGGGGGCGGGGTTGTGGCGTAGGCCGAAGAGGGCTCGGGTCATGAAGGCGACCTGCTCTTTTTTGGCGGCCCCTTTGCCGGTGGCGGATTTTTTGACGAGCTTGGGAGGATATTCGTGAATGGTGAGGCCGCCTCGAGCAGCGGCGAGAAGGGCGGCACCCCGGGCGGCCCCAAGGATGACGGCGGTGCGGGTGTTTTGGACATAGATGATCAGTTCGATGGCCAGGGCGGTGGGAGAGTGTTGGGAGATGATTTCGGCGAGGCGGTCGTGAATTTCGAGCAGGCAATCTTGGGATGGGCGAGAGGCGGGATTTTTAATCGTGCCGGAGGCAAGGACAGCGGGTTTTTCGGCCGTGCCCTCGAGAATGGCGTACCCGGTGGCACGAAGGGAGGGGTCGAGAGCGAGAATGCGCACGGGGAGAGCGTGCCAAATAGGGTTGGATTGTCGAGGGAAGGGAGTGGGGTTGGTTTGACCCGTAAAAAGTGAGCGGTTAGTATCAGACCATGAAGATGGTGTTACGACTCTTACTCCTCGCCCTCCTTTTTTCGGGGTGGGCGATGGCCCAAACGAACGATCCGACGGCGGGCGGGGCGGTGAAGCCGGCGACCCCCAAGAAAAACCCTTTGGCGGATGCCCGTACCGTAAAATCGGGGGGATCGGAAAGTGGGAAGACGGAGGATAAGGAGAAGGTGGAAAGTGCGGTGGCGAATCCCGAGGAGGAGCAGGCGAGAAGTACGATTCGCCCGGAGGATAACAGTCCGGATGTGGGAATGTTTGTCGTGATGGCGAACAAGGGGTGGGACTCGGTCAATCCGGCCAGCCCGAACAAACCGGTTTACCAGCAGGTGATTCAGGAGCGGGGGACAGCCCCGACCTATAGCAATAATATGATGGATTCTCCGGACGGATCGAGTCGGCCGAACGATGGTTGGAAGTTGTTTGGTTGGACGTACTGATTTTTCAAACTTCTCCATCGCATTTTGTGCGGATTCACTTTGAAGGGTTGAGGTTTGGTAGTCTGGATTTAATCTTCTCCCAATGGGATCTAGGCCTGCAGAAGCGGAGATTCTGATCGTTGGAGCAGGCCCGACTGGGCTGGCCCTTGCCTGCGCCTTGCGAAATTTGGGACTGAAGCCTCTTCACTTCGATAAGCATGAGGAGGGATTAAATACTTCACGGGCTGCGGTGATTCATCCGAGGACGATGGAGGTTCTAGAAAATCTGGGTGTAGCCCCGACGTTGTTGCGAGAGGGCTTGCGTATGGAGCAATTTCGGCTGAGGGAAGGGCGAAAAGTCCTACTCCAGATAGATTTCTCGGAGCTTCCCACCGCCTATCCGTTCGCCCTGATGATCCCACAGCAGGATACCGAACGGATTTTGATGGAGCGACTCAAGGAGCTGGGAGGGGAGGTGGCGCGTGGGGTCGAGGTGATCGATCTAAAGATGAAGAGTGAGGGAGTGGAGGTTCTGGTTCGTAGGGGCAGGGAGGAGTATTGGATCCACACTCGCTGGCTAGTTGGTTGTGATGGAGGGCGAAGTTTGGTTAGGCAGAAGGCGGGAATTACTTTCGAAGGGGAGGCTTACGAACAGACCTTTGTTTTGGCAGATGTGAAGATGGAGTGGCCCATCGGCAGGGACGAAGCGTCTTTGTTTCTGTCTTCAGACGGAATGATGGTGGTGGCTCCCTTGCCTGGAAATCATTTCCGTATCGTGGCGACGATTACGCAGGCTCCTCAGGATTTGTCGGTCCCGTTCTTTCAGTCTCTTGTGGAAACGAGGGGGCCAAGCGGGAGCAAGAGAATCATGGAAATGTTCTGGGCTTCTCCTTTTCATCTTCAGCATCGGGTAGCGTCGAGCAACTTTCTGGGACGAGTCCTATTGTGCGGGGATGCGGCCCACGTCCATAGTCCAGCGGGTGGTCAGGGGATGAACATGGGGATTCAGGATGCTGTCTCTTTGGCGGAGCCATTGGGCAAGGCTGTGGAGGCGGGGGAAGTATCGGGGTTGGGGCAGTGGTCGAAAACTCGGCATCGGATTGCTAAAAAGGTGGTCACAATGACTCACCGAATGACGTTGGTGGCTGCTCTTTCGAAACCTTGGCAACGAATCGTCCGGAATATGGTGTTGGGGGTTATTTCTGGCATGCCAGGGTTGAGTCAAAAATTCGCGCGAAAACTTTCCGAGCTTGATCATCGGTAAGCTGATTTGGTTGGTGATAGAACGCACTTTATTTTGAGAGAAGTTATTGGGGATTAAAGTGAAGAAGCCGAAGGGCGTTGCCAGTGAGGAGTAGGCTGGAGAGACCCATGGAGGTGGCGGCCCAGGTGGGGGAGAGAGTGCAACCATTTTCGCCTTGAAGTAGTAGTTTCGCTAGATTCCCGCGGGGCCAAAGACCTTGCTTATTGTTTAAAAAATCTTGCCAGCCGTTTTGTCCCGATGAGACTGATCCGATGCGATGCGCCGTGATATTGTCATCGTTGTTCGGAATTGTTTTCGCCGCGCTCTCTTTTCCCGGAACACCCATTCCAATTTTGGAAATCGAGTATTCGTCGAGACGAGACGACGTGACGATCAATGAGGATAAGATCCGTCAAAATATGCGAAGCACGCAAGGAGGGGTGTATTCGCAGCAGGTGGTGGACGGAGATATTGCACTACTTTATGAGACGGGGGACTACTCCAACGTGCAGATCTGCACGACAGAGGTGCGAGCGGAGAACGGGGAGCGGGGAGTCCGGCTCACTGTTATCGTGGAGCCCCGGGTCCGTGTTGCCGAGGTGGAGGTGAAAAGAAGACGGCCCGAGGGTGGATTAGACGACAATCTTGCGGTGAAGCGGGAGGAGTTGTTGGGCGTCAAGCCTACGTCGTGGGAAACGATTGGTGTCTCTGAAAACGCCTTGAGGGCAAAAGGGACGAATCGAAGACCGACCGTGACAAAAGCGGGAGAGATCTTGCGTGAGGAGCGGCTGTACCGAGATGCCGTGGCGATGGAGGAGTGTTACCTAGAAAAAGGCTACAAGGATGTGAGGGTCACCCCCAAGATAGTTGCGGGGAAGGGGGAGGATAAAGTGGTTTTTGAAGTTGAGGAAGGGGAGCAAGGCTTTATTGGGGAAGTCCGATTTATCGGAAATCGAGCAGTGGGAGAAGAGGAGCTTAAAAAAGTGATTAGCCTCAAGCCAGCGAGTTGGCGGTCCGGCAAAGAGGATTCTAACTGCTTCAGGATTGAGAAACTGGAAATAGACTTGGACCGAGTGAAAGATCTTTATGTAAACGAGGGCTTTCTGGATGTCCAAGTGACGGCCTCGGTCGATTTGGTAAGCGACCCAAAAAACATGGGAGGAGACAAGAAAGGTCCCGTGGATGGAGGAGAAGGTAGCGGAAGGGAAGACTTGAGCTTGGTCTATCGGATCGTGGAGGGGCAGAGGTATGGGGTGGAAAAAATATCGGTGAGTGGGAACACCTTTTTTAGTGAAAACGATATTTTAAAGGAGCTGAGGAGCAACTCGAAGGGACAAGAGGTATTCGATCAAGTAGGGCTCAAGATGATCCGAGTGGATGGGCTGACACGAGGTCGAGCCTTTTCGGTGAACGGGTTGCAGGCGTCTCTGGAGACTTTGCAGAACATGTATGGTCGGAAAGGATTCCGAGAGGTGCGAGTAAACTGGAAAATGGAGCCTTTGGAAAAAAAAGGAGATTGCCATGTCCATTTCGAGGTAGCAGAGGGCGAAAAGTTTGTCGTGGATAGGATTGAAATTCAGGGAAACAGGTTCACAAAAGATGAGGTGATACGGCGGGAGATTCAATTAGCGCCCGGGGATGTCTTCGATACAGGTCGGGAGCGGTTAAGTAAAAAGAATCTGGAAGGGCTAAATCTCTTTTCATCGATTGAAACCTACGCCATGGAGACAGAGGATCGGAATCGGCAGAAACTAATTGTTAAAGTTCAAGAAAAGCCCAAGAACCTGACCTTTGGCTGTGGTGTTAGTTTCTTTTGGGCTGGCACTTCGGATCGAGAGATTCTCAGACTGGTCCGCTACCCATTTATCTTCATATTCACCGGTCCCAAGGACTGGGAATCTTTGCTTGAGCCTTTTCGAGCTTGGATGGCGCAAATGCAAAGGAAATTTCTCACTAAGAGGTCTGAAGAGATCTAGATTTAGTTATCACCTTCCTACCGCTTTGTTTTGCATAAATCTTTGATTCTGGCTTTTGAAAAAGTCGAAATTTAAAAAAAACAGATTCTCGGACTTCTTTTTTGGGCCTGCTTGATTTAGGTGGCGCACTTCGAGCATAGACCGGTCAGTTGGAGGGAGTGGTGAATGTCCTGAAAGCCAAGTTGTTGAGCTTTTTTTTCTAAGGGGGAGATGAGGCACTCGTCGAGGCAGACGGTGGAGCGGCACTTTCGGCAAATAATGTGGTGATGATGGTGACTTGACTCCTCGGGAAGATAAAGAGTTTTGCCCTCGAGGGTGAGTCGTTGGGCGAGGCCAGCCTCGTTGAGAGAGTCGAGGATGCGGTAGACGGTGGCGCGGTCGCACACCTCTGACCCCACCTTGGCGTGAATCTGTTCGGGGGAGAGAGGGGAGGAGGTCTTTCCGAGAACCTGAAGGACCGCCCGGCGGCCGGGGGTGGATTTGAGGCCCGACTCTTTCAGCGGGTTAGCTACCTGGGCGTGAGAGTGGCGCATGAGAATAGTAAATTGACGCCCTTAGCATTGGTATTCGAGGAAAAAGGAGGGGAAACAGGTAAGCTTACCAAATGCAAAAAATCGCATTGACAATATATCGCTTATGAATAAATTGGAGGTTCAGTATGAATTTATCGACCTCGATCCGAAGATCGTCTGGGGCTTTCTCCTTAGTGGAGCTTTTGGTTGGGGTAGTGATTGGGGGGATGGTGATGGGCTTGGCGGTGCCGGCGGTGCAGGGTGCTTTAGTGCGAGGCAGGCAGTCGGTTTGCTCATCTAACTTAAGGCAGATTGGGCAGGGAATTACTCTTTACGCACAAGAGC
>LIBO01000024.1 GCA_001438005.1 Verrucomicrobia subdivision 6 bacterium BACL9 MAG-120507-bin52
GTAAATTGTTGATTCTGGGTGTTTTCGGTTTGTGGCTTTCTCACTTGCAGGGTGAGGATGCGCCCGATGTGCCCGATTTTCGCCCGGCCAAAGTGGAGCCGACGACCCAAGGAGCCGAGGCTCCCTCCCCCACTACGCAAAAGGTTCCCGATGGGATGAAGGAGGATTACCCGGTGGAAAAAGATGAAAACATTAGTTTAAACAAGATTTACACCTACTTGAATGACCCTGCGGTAAACAAAGCGCCACCGGATAACCCGATGATGGTCTATGAGCCCAAGTATTGGGATCACGGGGCAATTTTGGCGAAGGATCGGGCGGAGAGGAAGGGAAACATCTTTGTGATCAACTGGCAGAATGATGGAGGGCCGGCAGATTTCACCGTTCGGCTCGACTATCGGCAGGCGATGTCACGAGAGAGGGTGATGACGAAAACGCAGGATTATAAAAACTTTGATGGGTATGAAAAGACCATTCTAAAAGTGACGGGTGACGACTATCTTCGTGGCGGCGTGGTGCACTCGTGGAGGATTTCGATTGTGAGAGATGGTAAGATTGTGGCCGAGAAAAAATCGTTCATTTGGTAGTCGCCTTTCATATCGCAGGCTTCTCTTAGCCCCTGTTTTCCCTTAGTGTGAGTTATGGTCCCCCTTGTTGCCGCTCCGGAGTCCAGGTTCTCGGAAGAGATCGAGAGAGAGCACGAAATTCGCAATTTGAAAGATACGGTGGCGGCGCTGCGGGACGCTCTCGAGCAGCAGAAGGCGGGCACGGCCACCGAGGTAGCCCAAGCGGTGGCCGAGGCTCATAACGAAATTAGGGATTTGCAGGCTGGAATTGGGGAGATGCGGATTGAACTAGAGCGGCGGAAGGCGGAGGGAGAGGAGGCCGTGCAAAAAATAGTGGCCCAAGCGGCGGAGGAGGGGCGTCAGCTTCAATCTTCTGTGCAAGCGCTCCGAGATCAGTTGGAAAGGGAGAAGGCGCGTCACCAGGAAGAGGAGCAGGTCATGCGCCGGACGCACCGGGATGAGTGTGCCGAGCTGGAGAAAACCATTCAAAGAATCCGTGGGGAGTTGGAGGCGTGTCGTGGCCAAAAGTAAGAATCCGATTGATACGCTGAGCTTAGGCGAGGCCAAGATATTGCTGGAGGTAGCCCGCAAGGTGGCGGACGGGCAGAACTTGGACGATCAGTTGGGGACTTTGGTCACTTTAGTGACCGAGGCAACGGGAGCGGATCGGGGAACCCTGTTCGTGAACGATCCATCATCCCAAGAACTGTACAGTCGTGTCACCGTCGGTGGCTTGAAACGGGAAATTCGAATTCTGAACACGAGCGGAATTGCGGGGCACGTGTTTCAGTCGGGCGTAGGACTGTCGGTGAAAGACGTCTACAAGGATTCGCGATTTAACAAAACGGTGGATGAGCAAACGGGATATCGAACGCGTTCGATTGCCTGTGCACCCATCCGAACCGTGCGGGGGGAGTTGATCGGTGTGGTGGAGGTCCTGAACCGCAAGGGTGGAAAAACGGCTCACTTCACCGCGAAAGATCTGAAACTGTTGGAGGCGATGGCGATGCAATCCTCCGTTTCACTTCAGCGAAGTCTTTTAATGGAGTTGGCGGAGAAGGAGAAGGCGAAGGAGGCGGAGTTTTTAAGCGTGGTATCGGAGATTTCCGGGGAAATTCAGCTGGGAAGCTTGCTCTCAAAAATTATTCGGACGATTACGCGGTTGCTGCACGCGGAGCGATCCACCCTGTTCATTAATGATGAGAAGACGCAGGAGCTCTACACGGAGGTGGGGGAGGGATTGGGCGCGACCCAGATCCGATTCCCTAACCATATGGGCATCGCCGGAGCAGTTTTTACCAGCGGGCAGACGGTGAATATTCAGCACGCCTATGCCGATCTAAGATTCAACCCGGGTTTTGATAAAAAGACGGGGTTCTTTACCCGCTCGATTCTCTGTACCCCCGTGATTAACAAAGCAGGAAAAGTGATTGGGGCGACCCAGGTTCTCAACAAACGGGGAGGTGCCTTCAGCCACGAGGATGAAGCCAAACTGAAGGCTTTTACGGCTCAGGTCTCGGTCGCTTTAGAGAATGCAAAGCTCTTTGACGATGTGCAGAACATGAAAAACTACGCCGAATCGATGTTGGAAAGTATGACCAACGCGGTGGTGACCTTGAATGAGGATGGAGTGATTCAGACCTGTAACGCGGCCGGATATAAGATTCTGAAGAGTGGCCCGAAGGATGTTCTGAAAAAGAAGGCGACCGAATTCTTTGCCGATAAAAATAGCTGGATTGAGGAGAAGATTCGTCACGTGGTGGAGTCGAAGGAGGCTGCCTTGGTCATGGATGCGGAAATGGAGTGGGGAGGAGAGAAAAGTTCGGCCAACGTGACCGTGCTGCCGCTGACCAGCGTGAAGGGAAAGTCTTTGGGCTCGCTGGTGATGATCGAGGATATTAGCGATGAGAAGCGAATGAAGGGGACAATGGCCCGCTATATGGATCCCGCGATTGCGGATCAGTTGATGGCCACGGGCAAAGAGGTTCTGGGTGGAAATCTAAGCGAGGCGTCGGTGCTGTTTTCCGATGTGCGGAGCTTCACCACGCTGACGGAAAGTTTGGGGGCGCAGGGAACCGTTGGGCTTTTGAATGAGTATTTCACCTTGATGGTGGATTGCCTCCAAAAAGAGGGGGGGATGTTGGATAAGTTTATTGGAGACGCGATGATGGCGATCTTTGGTCTGCCCTTACCAAAGGAGGATGATGCGGATCGGGCGGTGCGTGCGGGGATCGACATGTTGGTCGAATTGGACCGTTTTAATACCGCCCGGAAGGAGCGGGGCATGATGGCGATTGACATGGGGCTAGGGATCAATACGGATGAAATCGTTAGCGGTAATATTGGATCCCCGAAGCGAATGAACTACACGGTAATTGGGGATGGGGTGAATTTGGCGGCTCGTTTAGAAACGGCGTGCAAACAGTACGGAGCAAAAATGCTGGTCAGTGATGCCACGGTCAAAAGACTGAAGGGTACCTATCGAATGCGGGAGGCGGATCGGGTGGTGGTGAAGGGGAAAACCGAGCCGGTGGTGATCTTCGAGTGCTTGGATTATCATACGGAGGCTTCTTTCCCTAATCCGATGGAGGTGATCAATCACTTTAAGGATGGGCTAGCCAAATATCGAAAGCAGGATTGGGAAAAGGCGAAAGTGGCGTTCCGTGAGGCCCTCAAAGCCCATGCGGGCGACAAGTTAAGCAAAATCTACATTGAGCGATGCGACTACTTTATCCAAAACCCACCGGAAAAGGCTTGGGACGGGGTCTGGGTGATGAAAGAAAAGTAAGCCGATCGGAAATGGCTTCACAAGGTGGGATGGACGGATTCCGGAAATCCGCTACCTTTCCAAGTTGGGGTCGTTAGCTCAATGGTAGAGCTGCTCCCTTTTAAGGAGTAGGTTGTAGGTTCAAATCCTACACGACCCAATTTTGCCATGAACTTTCAAATCGAATCCCCTTACCCACCCGCAGGGGATCAGCCGGCCGCGATTGCTGCTCTCATCCAACGTCTCAAGGAGGGGGAGAAGCATAATGTTTTGCTCGGGGTAACAGGCTCGGGGAAGACCTTCACCGTTGCCAATGTGATTCAAGAAATGGGGTTGCCGACTTTGGTGATGAGTCATAACAAGACTTTGGCGGCTCAGCTTTACAGTGAACTCAAAGGATTCTTTCCCAAGAACGCGGTGGAGTACTTTGTCAGCTACTTCGACTACTACCAGCCCGAGGCGTATATCCCACGGACCGATACCTACATTGAAAAAGACTCCTCGATCAATGAGGAGATTGAGCGCCTAAGACTTTCGGCCACGACCAGCTTATTGACTCGAAAAGACGTGATCGTGGTGGCGAGTGTTTCCTGCATCTATGGATTGGGGTCTCCCGCGGACTATGAAAGGATGTTTCTTTTCCTGGACACAGGGGCACGAATTGCGCGGGAGGAGCTGCTATCCAAGTTGGTTGAGATTCAGTACGAACGGAATGATGTGGCGCCGGAGCGAGGCCAGTTTCGGGTGCGAGGCGACTCGATTGAGGTGCTGTTGGCGCATGAGGATGTGGGGGTGAGAATCGAGCTGCTCGGGGACACAGTCGACCGATTAACCCGCTTTGAAACGGGAACGGGGGAGGAAATTGGTCGGCCCGCGCGCGAGATTTTGACTCCAGCTCGCCACTATGTGACCTCAGAGGATAAGTTAAAACGTGGAGTGACGGCGATTCGGGCGGAATTGGTGGAGCGCATTGCCCAATTTGAATCCGCCGGAAAGCTTTTGGAGGCTCAACGTCTGAAGATGCGAACCGAGTACGACTTGGACCTAATGGAGGAGATGGGCACGTGTAGCGGGATTGAGAACTACAGCCGCCATCTCAGTGGACGGCAGCCAGGGGAAAAACCCGGAACGTTGATCGACTTCTTTCCGAAAGATTTTCTTGTCGTGATGGACGAGAGCCATGCCACGGTTCCCCAAGTGGGGGGGATGTATGCGGGCGATCGAAGCCGTAAGACCGTATTGGTGGAGCACGGCTTTCGTCTTCCCTCCGCGCTCGACAACCGACCGCTGAAGGCGGAGGAGTTTCAAGGGATGATTGATCAGGTGATCTATGTTTCCGCAACCCCGGCATCTTTTGAGTTGGGCAAGGTTCGGGGTCAGGTGGTCGAGCAGGTCGTTCGCCCGACGGGGCTATTAGATCCTCCCGTTCGGGTGCGGCCTTTGCAGGGGCAAGTGGATGAGACGATCGCGCTGTGTCGGGAAAGGATTACTCGGCAAGAGAGGGTATTGGTCACCACATTAACCCGAAGAACCGCGGAGGATCTTTCCGATTATTTAAAAGAGGCGGGTTTAAAATCACGTTACTTACATGCGGAGGTGGATGCGATCGAGCGGGTGGAGATCTTGCGGGAACTTCGCTCGGGCGAAATTGATGTTTTGGTGGGGATCAATCTGCTGCGGGAGGGGTTAGATCTACCCGAGGTCTCCCTCGTCTGCATTTTGGATGCGGATAAGGAGGGATACCTGAGATCGGAGACATCGCTAATTCAAACGGCGGGACGAGCGGCTCGTCATCTCAACGGGGAGGTTGTTCTGTTTGGGGATCGGATTACTAAGTCGATGAAAGCCTTAATCGACGTAACCGAAAGAAGGAGGGCGAAGCAGGAGGCCTATAATCGGGAACATAATATTGTGCCTCGGTCGGTCAACCGGGGCGTGCAGGAGAGCCTGCAGACCATTGTGAGCGCCGCCCGAGGAATTCATGACAAAGTGGCGGGTGGGGTGGATTCGGCCAATGCGGGGGAGGTCTTGAGACAACTTGAGGAGGAGATGTGGGAGGCTTCCGAGAAACTGGAATATGAGAGAGCGGCACTTTTACGTGATCAGATCGAGGATTGGAAAAGAGCCCACTCTCTCCATCCGCCAGCGAAGGCAGGGAAACAGGGGGCTCAGCCCATGCGTTATGTAAAGCCGAGGCGTTCTATCGGTAAGAGCAGACTGAGTAGGTCGAGATAGGGGCAAGCAGCTCCGACCCTTTCCCATCGGCAATCTCTAAGAGAGTGCATATTTCTATGAGTTCACCTTTGCTTTGGCGGAGAAGGGTTGCGGCGGAGGCCAATTGGGTGCCTCGATGAAGCACATCGGCCACCAAGAGAAGCCGGCACCCTTGGGGGATCGATTCCAGTTCGAGTAAGGGGCCGCGGGAGGTTGGTTGAATGACATTCAGACCACATCCGGCGAAGTAGGCCAGGGGAGCAGCTAAGGGAAGGGCAGCGGAGTCGTAGGCAATTACACGCTCGACCCTGCGGCGCTGATAGCGCTCGTTGATATCGGCACAGGCGAACCGAAAGAGTTGGCCATCCTGGTAGATTCCGTCGGTTATATAGTTGGGTTCCCCTGCACGGCGGGCACTTTCAATCGTTCGAATCGAACCCAGCAGCCGGTCTCGCGTGCTGCGAAGGGCGGGGGATTTCAATCCGAATCCTCGAGGGAAGGTTGATCGCCGTCTTGGGGGAGGGACTCGAGCGCTGCCCTGAGTTTTTTGAGAGCGACGTTTTGAATCTGGCGAATCCTCTCCCGGGTGACCTTAAACTTTCGGCCAATCTGCTCCAAAGTGGGGGGAGTTTCGTCCGTCAGAGGGAAACGCAGGGAAAGGATGGCGCGTTCCCGAGCATCCAAGATGTGCAGTACGGTGCGAAGTTGTTTGATCAGGTTGCGACTTTCTAGGTCGCGTCCCGGCATGACCACAGTTTCATCCGCGATCAGATCCCCTAACTCTGCGTCCGCCTCATCTCCCACAAAGGCGTTGAGGGAGGTAGGACGCATGGAAACACGGCGAAGCTGGCTGATTTTGGCCGCAGAAACTCCGCACTCTTTGGCCAGCTCCTCATCTGTAGGTTCACGGCCTAGCTCATCGAACAGCTGGATGGCAATTCGCCTCATCTTGGCAAGTTTGTCGACCAAATGAACGGGCAGTCGGATCGTTTTGGACTGATTGGCGAGAGCGCGACGGACGGCCTGCTTAATCCACCATGCGCCATAGGTGCTGAACTTCGTCCCACGATTTGGATCGAATCGTTCGACCCCTTTCATCAAGCCGATGTTGCCTTCGCTGATCAGGTCGAGCAGGGGAAGGCCAAGGCCGGCGTAGTCGTGCGCGATTTTGACGACCAAGCGAAGGTTGGCCCGAATCATCTGTTCCCGAGCGGCGCGGTCTCCGCGTTTGATGCGTTTTCCTAGGCGATGTTCATCCGCACGCGTCAAAAGGGGAATTTCCCCAATTTCACGCAAATAGGAACCCAGAGCACCATCACGGAAGTCGCTCATCTTAGGATCATGAGCCTTTTATGCCAAAAGGGGAAGGCGAAGTGGATGGTTATTCGATTCCCTTGTCGGGGAATTAATTTTTCAGGGCAGCTTGGGCAGCCGCCAATCGAGCAATTGGCAAACGAAAGGGGGAGCAGGAGACATACGCTAAGCCTAACTGATGGCAAAACTTCACGGAATCGGGTTCTCCGCCGTGCTCCCCGCAAATGCCCAGCTTAATGTCTTTTCTAGTGGCCCGACCTAATTTGACGGCGGTTTCCATTAACTTGCCGACACCGCCCTGATCAAGAACGGCAAAAGGGTTCTGGCGAACAATCTCCTCCTCTTGATAGCGAGGAAGGAAAGATCCGGCATCATCTCGGCTCATCCCGAGCGTTGTCTGGGTCAGGTCATTCGTGCCGAAGCTGAAGAATTGGGCTGACTTGGCGATCTCATCCGCGACGACACACGCCCGCGGGATTTCGATCATGGTGCCGACCAAGTAGGAGAGCTTCACATTTCGCTCTTTTTGGACACGAGCGGCCACTTGGTGAACGACTTCGATCTGGAGCTCTAGCTCTTTCGGAAATCCCACCAGAGGAATCATGATCTCAGGTCGAACTTTGATGCCCGCTGCCTGAACTTCAGCGGCTGCCTCAAAGACGGCCCGAGCCTGCATTTCTGAAATCTCAGGATAAACGATTCCTAGGCGGCAACCTCGGTGTCCCAGCATAGGGTTAAATTCATGCAGCTCTTTCACTCTTCGAGCTACTCGATCAACCGAAATGCCCAGCTTCTCCGCCAGGTCTCTTTGGGAGGCCTCGTCATGGGGGATAAATTCATGGAGAGGTGGGTCGAGGAAGCGGATGGTGGCGGGAAGACCTTTCAAGGCTTTGAAAATTCCAGCGAAGTCGGAGCGTTGGGCGGGCAGGAGTTTGGCGAGTGCTTTGCCCCTCTCATCCGCATTTTCGGCCAGAATCATCTCGCGCACGTGATCGATTCGATCTCCCTCAAAGAACATGTGTTCCGTGCGACAAAGCCCGACCCCTTGCGCGCCAAAAGCAACTGCGTGGCCGACTTGGTCGGGTTGGTCGGCATTGGCACGGACATCCATGGTGCGGCGCTGATCTGCCCACTGCATGAGTTGGGCAAAGACGCGGTAGATGGGGCTCTCGGCCGGAGTAAGATCTTTGTCGATTAGGACTCGGACAACATCGGAGGGCGAGGTTTTGACTTCGCCAGGGAAGATTTCACCGGTGGTTCCATCAATGGAAAGGAAGTCGCCCTTGCGGAAATTTTGTCCACGGACATGGAGAGTGTTGGTGGAGTAGTCGATCTGCAGTTCAGAAGCCCCGCAGACACACACTTTGCCCATTTGGCGGGCCACGAGGGCGGCGTGGGAGGAAACACCCCCCCTAGCGGTTAAGATGCCCTCGGCGGCCAACATTCCTCGGATGTCCTCCGGGCTCGTTTCCACGCGGACGAGAAGAACTTTTTCGCCTCGTTGGGCGGCAGCTTCCGCCTCATTGGCTGAAAAGTAAATTTTTCCAGAGGCAGCACCTGGGCCAGCGGGAAGACCGCGGGCGATGACTTGAGTGGTCTTACGGGCGCTGGCATCAAAGACGGGCGCGAGCAGTTGGCTCAACGAATCAGCCGGGATGCGGCGAATGGCATCATCTGGGGAGATGAGCTTTTCTTTGACCATTTCCACGGCAATACGAACCGCAGCGAAACCGGTCCGTTTTCCGTTGCGAGTCTGGAGCATAAAGAGGCGACCTTGCTCCACGGTGAACTCAAAATCTTGCATATCGTGAAAGTGGCTTTCGAGAGTGTGCCGAACATCTTGTAGCTGGCGGTATACCTCTGGCATTTCCACTTGGAGCCGGAGAACGGGCTCGGGGGTGCGCACGCCGGCCACCACATCCTCCCCTTGCGCGTTGAGCAAAAACTCACCGTACAGGATTTTTTCTCCGGTGGCGGGGTCGCGCGTAAAGGAGACGCCGGAACCACTATCATTGCCCGTGTTGCCAAAGACCATGGCTTGAACATTCACGGCGGTGCCCCACTCATGAGGAATGTTATATTTTCGGCGATAAATGATGGCGCGCTCGTTGTTCCAAGAGCCGAAAACAGCACCGACGGCACCACGAAGTTGTTCCCGAGGGTTTTCGGGAAAATCTTGGCCGGTACGCTCGCGAATCAGTTTACGGAAACGATCGGTGAGGGTGCGAAGGGCAGTGGCATCGAGCTTGGTGTCGGAGACATGGGGATCTTTGGGGAAGAGCTCTTTTTTCAACTCTTCGATGACGACTTCAAACGGCTCGTGTTCTTCGCCCGGGCGTTTTTGAACTCCCATCACGACGTCTCCATACATTTGGAGGAAGCGGCGGTAACAGTCGTAGGCGAACCGCTCATTCTTGCTCCGCTCGGCCAAGGCGCGAACCGTTTGATCGTTTAGGCCGAGATTAAGAATGGTGTCCATCATGCCCGGCATCGAGTCACGTGCGCCCGAGCGGACGGCAACAAGAAGGGGATCTTTCACGTCCCCAAACTTTTTCCCCATGGCGATTTCCATTTTATGAATCGCTTCATCAATCTGCTTATCGAGAGCAGGGGGGTAGGTTCGCTTATGATCGTAGAAGTAGGTGCAAACCTCGGTGCTGATGGTGAAACCGGCCGGAACAGGGAGCCGAATTCGGGTCATTTCCGCTAAATTGGCCCCTTTGCCGCCCAAAAGGGATTTCATCTTGCCGTTTCCGTCCGCTTTGCCGTTTCCGAACGAATAAACGTACTTCGAAGCTTTGCTGGAGGAGGATTTTTTAGCTTTGGAGGATTTTGATTTAGTCGGCATAGGCAAAAAGCAAGCGTTACGGAATGCCAGTAAGGAGGACGCTTGGCAAGCCTGATTAGG
>LIBO01000025.1 GCA_001438005.1 Verrucomicrobia subdivision 6 bacterium BACL9 MAG-120507-bin52
TCACTGAAATCAAAGCCTACTCCAACTGCCCGGAGGTCGAGTTGCTCGTGAATGGAACTTCCATTGGAAAAGCTAAGCCCGACAGCCTCAAGATCTGCCGCTGGAACCAGGTCCACCTTAAGCCAGGCCCCAACTCGATCCGAGTTGTTGCCCCATCGGAAAAGATCACTCTTGAAGATTCATGCGTATGGCGGCTGGATAACACGAAACTATGAAACCCTCCTCTTCCCTGATCGGCTTCTTGGTTTGGCTCCTTCTTCCCTTTTTACCGCCCTCCACCTATTCCGAATCCTCAAAACCGATTTTTCGGGATCAGGATAAGGTCTGTTGGGTCGGGGACAGCATCACCGCCAGTGGCCTCTACCACTCTTACATCTACCTCTACTATTCGACCCGTTTTCCCTCTCTCCACTTGTCCTTCGTGAACTGCGGCATCTCCGGGGATAACGCCTCCGGAATGATGGGTCGACTCGACCAGGATGTTTATGCGAATCACCCCACCGTCATCACCCTGAGCGCCGGGATGAACGATGTGAACCGTGGCCTCTACTCCCAGACCAATGCCCCCACAAATGCTCCCGTGCTGCAGAAACAGGCAATCGAGAGTTATAAGAAGAATATCGAGAAGCTGGCCGATTCTTTTACGAAACACCAACTGCGACAGATTTACCTCACCCCGACCATCTATGACGAAGATGTGGAGTCAACCGTGGAGAGTCTGCGGGGAGTCAACGGAGCTTTGCGGGAGTGCTCCGATTTTGTTCTGCAGTTTGCCCGTTCTAAAAACATGCCCGCGGTCGATTTCTGGCACCCGATGGATGAACTCAACCGGAAACGTCAAAAAACCGATCCCAAGTTCACCCTGACAAGCAAGGACCGCGTACATCCGGGTCCTGCCGGCCATCTTGTCATGGCCTATCTCTTTCTCGACCAGACCGGAGCTCCTCAAGATGTTTGGCGTCTCTCTTTGGACGCAAAAACCTCCCAAGTCCTCTCCCAGACAAATTGTGAAGCCACGGCCCTGAACTCCGATCCAAAGAGCCTCACTTTCTCGAATCGGGAACTGGCTCTCCCTTTCCCGTGCATTGCGGAGGCCAAAGATGCCTTCTCCTGGGTTCCTTTCGATCAGCGACTCAATCAGCAGATTCTGCAGATCTCGCATCTCGAGGAAGGAAACTACTCCCTTCAAATCAATCAAGCCGAAGTCGGTCAATACTCCGCCACCGAGCTCGAAAAAGGAATTAACCTCGCGATCAATCCCAAGACACCTCAATCCGTACAATCTCAGAAGATCGCCGCGCTGTGCCAGGAGCACTACACCCTGGGCAACACCATTCGCACCCTGAGGCGGGTAGAAATGAAACATCTGCAAAAAGTGGATCTGACCAACCGCACTGCAGTGGAAGCATCTCTCAATCAACTGATCCAGGAAAAGCAGGCTCAGAAGAATGATCCTGGCGCCAATTCCGGCTACTACATCAAGACCGCCCGGATCTATCTCCAGGAGATTGCCAAGGAACCCGCCAGTCGTGAACGAATCCAAGCGATCGAAAAAGAAATCAGCCAGATCAATCAACCCCAAACCTACCGCTACTCCTTGACTCCTGCCTCGCCCATCTCGTTTTCAAATGCCCAAGGCGAAATGGCGGGAGAGGTCACCTCGAGTCGCGCACTCCTCCAGTCCCGTCTCACCTCCATTTCTGGTCCTGATCTTGATCCTCACGGTGACCTTCCCGGCGCTTCAGGTCAGGCCTGCTTCGAGTGGAGTGAGTTTGAAGATTTTCGCAAGTCCCATAAGACTCCCTCCCTGGAAGCCACTTCGGAGTCCGACTTTATTGTCCGATCCGAAATCACGGGTCTTCCCGCTGGCAAAAGTATCTACTATCGGCTTGTTTTTGCCGACGGTCGCCCGGGTCCGACCCGGTCCTTCAAAACCCGAAACCCCAAAGGAGACTCCGTTTCTTTTTGCATGGGGTCGTGCCTGAACTATCTCCCCTTCATGACGGGGAAACCCAATGGCGAGGGACCCGTCACCGCCTCGGCCGAGGACAAACACCTTGGATACCCCTCCTTTGTCGCGATGCAGAAGTTACATCCGGATTTTTTTATCGGAGCTGGGGATATCGTTTATTATGACTTCCCCAAGGAAGCTCCTGCCCAGACAGTTGCGCAACTGCGAAAGAAGTGGCACGAGCAGTTTCGCTTCCCCCGCCTCGTCGAATTTCTCGGTAGCACTGCCTCCTACTGGTTGAAGGACGACCACGACTTTCGTTTTGATGATGCCGATCATTCGGGCGAAAAACTCCCCTTGGCTACGACCGGCATGAGCGTCTTCCGCGAGCAAATGCCCATCCACCCCGCGGGTGACTCCGTCACGCCCAACTACCGCACCCACCGCCTGACTCAGGATCTTCAACTCTGGTTTTTAGAGGGCCGTGACTACCGCACGGACAACCAAGCTCCCGATGGCCCTAAAAAATCCCTTTGGGGCGCCGATCAGCGGCAGTGGCTGGAAAAGACGCTCAAAGGAAGTGATGCCAAATGGAAGATTCTCGTCTCCCCCACCCCCATGGTGGGGCCCGACCGAGCCAGCAAGAGCGACAATCACACCAACCCAAAAGGATTCCGCACCGAGGCCGACTCCTTTTTTACTTGGCTAAAAAAAGAGAAGTTAACCGATACGCTGATCCTCTGCGGGGATCGTCATTGGCAGTATCACAGTATTCATCCCAGCGGTGTGGAGGAGTTTTCGGTGGGTGCTCTTCATGACGAGAACTCAACTCGCGGAATTCCACCGGGAGATCCCACCTCGACCGACCCCCAAGGATTAATCCAGCAACCTTATCTCTCTCCCCAACCGACAGGGGGATTCCTTTACGTTCGCTCTCGACCCAATGCCAAAGGGCAGCCCAGCCTCGACCTCTCTTTTTATGACGATGGCGGGAAGCTTCTCCACCAGGTCATAAAGGAAACTCCTTAATCCGTATCGGTTCGAAAGGGACGGGCAGGCAGATTCGACTCATCCGTCAAATTGGCATCGGCCGGACGATTACACCAGGCGTAACGGACAAAAGCTGGCTTCGCCACTTCGGATGATTTCAAAATCACCTGGTTCTTTTCCAGTCGCGCCTGGGCGGGTTTAAACTGCTTGTCACTTCCCGCCACCGCAAATCCCCCCACCTCCTTCTGATCCGAACTTTTGAGCTCTCCCTTCAAGGGGCGAAATGAAACGATGGCTTCTGCCCCCGTGTATTTCACCGAATTGAAGACCGGCCCTTGGCACACCACGTCTTTCCCATAAGCGATCTTATTCGCCCAAAGAGCCAGCCTCTCTCCCACCTCCATTTTCCTTTGCGGATGAATATCCTCCGCATCGCCCAAGCCTAAAGTCACGGCCAAACCAGTCTGGGGCACATGATCCGCCACCGCACTTTGCGCATCCCTCAACTTGGCCCATTTCACTCCGGTCGCACCATCCTCGTTGACGTTAAAGTCGGTCAGCTGAACGATCAGGAATGGAAAATCCCCCTGCCCCCATGCTTTTCGCCATGCGCCGATCATTCCAGTCAGTAGCTTTTCATAAACTTCCGCACGATAGGCATTGGACTCCCCCTGGTACCAGATCACTCCCCGAATCGGATACGGAACCAAAGGATAAATCATCCCGTTCCAGAGAACCGATGCCAGATTGGGATTTTTTTCTGGAGTGTGGGGTTCCCGAATCTTTTTGGGTGGCTTGGCCCCCGTTTTTTCTGCTTCGGCCAATGCTAGATCATAGGCCACTTTGTCCTTTTCATACTTGGCCAGAAGTTTGGGATACCAGTTGGGATACTCTTTCCGAGAGTTCACCGCTTTGGCAAAATCAGACTCTGCCTCAAGAAACTCAATCGGTGTCCAAGCCTCCGCCGGCGTTCCCCCAACGGCAGACTGAATGACACCGACAGGCACCTGAGTTGTTTTACGCAACTCCCGGCCAAAGAAGTAACCCACCGCCGAAAAGGTTAAGGCCGTGCTTTTCGTGGCGGATCTCCAACTCGTCTTGACGCTTTCGGCTGGCAGCGGCGCCGTCGCTCGAGAAACCCAAGCCAAGCGCAAGTGAGGATCCTCCGCACTCTCCGCCTCGGCCATTTGCGCGCCACACTTGTTCAATGGCCACTCCATGTTCGACTGTCCGCTCGCCAACCAGACCTCCCCGATCAGAATGTCGGAAACTTCGATCGAATTCGTTCCCGATTTCACCTTGAGAACCTGCCCTTTTTCAGTTGCGGGAGAAGGATCCAACTGCAATGACCACTTTCCGTCCGCTCCTGCCTTAGCCTGATAATCTTTCCCTCGCCACTGCACGACTACTTCCGCGCCCGAATCCGCTTTTCCGATCACGGGAAAAGGCACATCCCTCTGAAAAACCGCATGGTTCCCAATCAAGGGATGAAGAGTGAGTTCACCCCGCAATTCAACGGAAAGAATCCCAAGAAACAGAGAAAGAAAGAAAAGCCGATTCATCGAAGATACATCTAACGCACAATCTTCGCGTTTTGCAAATAATCTCCTGAATAGGGTTGGGTGACATCGGTCATCTTGTTGTTACGAATCAAGACATCCACCGGCCCCCCCTCCAGAATGGAGTCATCCCAACGGCCACCCGTCTCCCGAATATCCACTCCAATCCGCGAATGCTTCACCTCACCCGCCTCGAAAAGAATGTTTCCTACCATGCCCCCCGCATAAAAGTTACCGGCCGATTCAATTCGGTTTCGGCGAAAGACCTGATCCACCGCCAGCGGCCCGTGATAATCCGGCGCCGTCACCACTTCCCCCTTATTTTTTTGGATGACTCGCTCAAAAGAAAGAGGGGTGTAGGTGTAGGTTCCAATCAGCGCGCTCCGCGGAAAAACAAACGAAGCCCCCCAGTTGATCCCCTCCGTGATTCGGTTGTCCAAAAACTGGGTCCGCATTCCCGGAATGAACTGGTCCCCATGGCAAAGAGTAATCTGATTCAAGCTACCGCCTCTTTCCGACCGGTTGCCCGCCACCACCATTTCCACCCCTCCGCCCCACAACGTAACGGTATTGCCCGCATCCGAAACGTGATTATTGATAAAAAGTCCTCGATAGAGAGTTTTGGAGATCGTGACAAAAGAAGTCTCATCCAGCGGCACCTGCCAAGGTTCGTCGATTTCGACCTTGTTTGCCCCGAGCGATTTCATAAATCTCACCTGCCCCGCGCCTTTGCCGTCGAGGACCGACACCATGGCGCCTTCCCACTTCGCACTTAAGTCTTCTCCTTTTAGATCTTCCGCCAGGAGCGTCTCCGTGCCGGTGGAGGACTTTGCCCACCCTGTATAAATCCCCAAGGGGGAGTGGAAATCGGACACAAAACCCCCATCCCGATCTAGCACGTAACAATCTTGAATGGAGTTGCGTGCACAGTAGATTTCGCGCGAAGAATTGCTCGGCGCGCCCAGCTTACCCTCGTGCGATGCCGTCGTATGGACATTGAGAATGCAAATCCCCCCATCCAAACAGAGATTCTCCTCAAAGATCATCTGATGGGTTTTTCGTCCCATCACGGTCCAAGAACGACCCGTCCCGCCAATCCGGTTGCGGGCAATCACCCCGCTGGCCCCATTGAAAATCATCGCCGACATGGAGGAGTAAATATCGCAGTCCACCACCTCGAGATTGGGGCCGCTCAAATGAATTGCCCCTTGGCAGTTCGCCCCGCCTTTCGGCTCATCCTTCCAGCGTCGCAGAAAAGCTTCCTCCGCGTCGGCATAGTGTCGCCCGGTTCTCTGCACATTGAGGAAGCGGTTCAGCCTCATCACCACCCGATGAATCTTCACATGTCCCGCCCCTGGCGCCGTATCGGGAAAATCGGAAAGAATGCCGGCGCGATGATTGACCGCGTAAATCGCCAGATCCTCCACCCCAAAATGCCCCGGTCCTCGAATTAAAAAGGGATAAGGTGGATTTTTCGGATCGGGAATTGGCTTAAACAGCAGGGATCCCCAGACCAGCTTGACGATATCCTCCTTCTCCCGGGGCAGTTGATCATCCACCCATGAGAGAGCGGTCTGATCACGCCCTGCTCCCCGCAAAATCACCCCCGCGGGCACCTCCAACCCTTTCGATAAAACATAAATTCCCCTCGGAAAGGTAACGATCCCTCCGCCCGCTTGACCCGCCGCCCGTAATGCTTTCTGAATCGATTCCGTGCTGTCCACCTGATCTGGTGCCTTCATTCCGGTGTAGTACTGAATCGCATCGGGTTGCCCAGGAACCGCCCCAAAATCGGTCACTCGATACTCTTTCGTTTTTTGAGCAGGTGGATTCACCACCTCGATCTCCCCCACCTCGACACTCTCCTTTGTCACAAATTCCAACTTATATCGACCCTGTGAAACTCCTTTCGGCATCTCCGCTTGAAAATTGTACTCATCCACCGAAATCAGCTTCAGCGGGATCGAAGTAGCACCGCTCTTCAGAATCAACTTGGCCCCGGCGGGTAGCCCCAGGTTCAAACCAAAGAGCCGGATCCACCCTCCCGGGGTTGCCGCCTGCACCTCATTTCCTTGCACCCACCAAACTTGCGGCGCATTCAACTTTTTCACCTCCGAAAGCACACCCTCCACTCCCACGCGAAAGAGAACCACCCCCGCCGGCATGGCCGCGGGTAGGACAAATTTTAAAGTTCGTTCCGTCTGCTGCAAAACGTCCGCCTTCGTCCAATCCCCTTGGCCCGACACGGAAACCTCCACCTTGGCCTTCTTCCCAAAACTATCCCCCCGCACTACCACCGTTTCGCCCGGGCGAACCGGATCGGAGGCCCAGATCACCACCGGGGCGGCCTCTGCCTCAGTCATCAGCAGTCCCGTCATCCCTAAGATCCAAAAAGAAATGTTACGCATGGGAGATGAAAAGGTTTTTTCCGGCCATCAGATTTTGGGCAAAACGAGCCGCCGTTGGGTTCGTTTCGACCGTGGAGGCCAACTCCACTTGGCAGACGACCCAACGCCCCTTCCCCTCAGCTCTCTCCACCACCACGGGCACGTAATCCCATGGCCGCAACCAACCTCCATCTCCGCTGCGCAAAACCGTATTCCAACCCCTTCCCTCCAGCACAGTCATCAAGATCGGGGAGGAGTGCCCCAAAGAGGCAAAGTGCCAAAACTTAAAATCCTCAGGCCCAAAACCCTCCACCCACGGATGGCCCGTCGCCCCAGACACGAAGTGCCGCGGCCCCATTCCCGCCACCCGAACGGTGATCTCCTGCTCCCCCAATCGGTAAACCCCAGGAGGTAACGGCATAAAAAGAGCCACCGCCCCCCCTCGGACCGCGGCGTCGATCTCGGCTCGGCTCTTTTCATACGTCGCCCAATTCGAAATCACGATCAAGCTCACCTCCCCTTTTGGGCGGGCCGTCGCTTTTGCCCCCAACTCCCCCAACCACCCAATCGTCTTGGCCGACCCCCCGGGCACCCACGGGAGAACCTCCCGTCGACCCAGCCTCGGGAAAATCCGCAGCTCGATCGTTCGGTCATGAATCGGTTTTCCCGATGCGTCCAACAAAGTGGCTCCCACTTGGACAACCGAAACTTTCTCCACCGCCGGCATTCGAATCGGAAGAATCCCCTGCCCCAACGAGCGGCAGGCCGGTACCTTGGCGGGAGCTCTCCCATGTGCCACCCCTTTACCATTGAGTTTCACTTCATAAACCCAACTCGCTCCCACCAGTTTTTCCGCCGGATCATGGGAAACCCATAACTCCACCGGCACCACCTCCTCCGACCAAACTTGAGTGCGGGAACAGCGCAAGGACACCGCCGTCGGGCTGAGAGCATCCCGATAGGCGAACCAAGCCTTTTTCGGAACCCGATCCACATCCATGATCGCCTTCATCCATCCACACGGCCAGGCATCGATGAAAAGATGAATGGCAAAAGTGTTCATCCAAGAGTGCCGACGATAGGCCTCGGTCATCAACCGCGTGATCCACTCCTGATGTCTCTGGCTCACTTCGATCCACCCGCCCGCATCTTTCGGGGTGTCATACCACAGAAAATGGAAGTTCCAGCTTTGGGATTCCGCCAGAACTTGCGGTGTCCAGGCGCTTTTGAGCGAGGGCGGTTGCCAATCCCGCGGATAGTACTTTTTCATCACCCCATAGGAATCGAGCCCCTCGGCACCGAATTCTCCACACCCAAAGTGCCAACCCGGTTTCACCGGCAACCATCCCCCTGCCTCGAGCGCCCCGAGATCAATTCCGTGCCCAATGTACCAACCGCAGTAGCAGTGATTGTCCGGCATGCCGGACGGAGCGGGCGGGTCATAATCCCCATCGACACACTTGATCACCCGGTCCGGGTTTTCTTGCCGCACGGCCTCACTCCCCATCGAAAACATCCGCTCCATCTCATGGCGAAGAAGAAAGCGGTGCGGCTTGGCCGCGGCGGCTGGCCTGGGTTCGTTGATGAAGGAAACCAGAATATTCGAAGGATGGGCCCTCACATGCCGCTCCATCCGACTGCACTGACGCACCACCTCGAGAAGTTGATTTCGCCGCACCGTGGCAAACATCGGCATATCGGTCTGCAGCAACAGCCCCAAGCGGTCACACATCTCATACACCTCCCGATGCACCGGCCTCTGCGTCAATCGCAGAAAATTCATGTTCGTCAGCTTCGCTAAAAGAATGTCATCCCGTAGCTGATCCAGATTGCCCTCCATCACGCACCGCTCCAGATGCCCCATGGTGTTGGCCCCGCGGAGTCGGATCTCGCGCCCATTCAAATAGAATTTACCTTTCGGTTTCGAATCCTCGTCTTGCCGAAACGTCCGCATCCCAAAAGAGCAGGCCAACGCATCCAGAACTTTCCCGTTCGTGTCGACCACTTCCACCTGAGCTTGGTAGAGCCACGGACTGTTTAGATCCCAGATTCGCGCTTTCGGCATCGGAACGCGAAGGGTAAAGAAGTTTACCCCGTTCTCCATCTGAGCAGGAATTTCCGACTGATGATCCCCATCCAGATCCCCGAAGCCACGCAACGTCCGAGCAGAGGGCTGATATTTCTTTTTCTCCAAAACGGTCGCGGGAAAGTTTTGGCCAAACACCGAAACCTGCAAGGTTGCTTCCTCCGGCGAACCCCGCCCCCGCTGCGTGACCTCGAGGCGAATCTCCGCTTCTTCCTCCTCCGGCATGGGGCGGACCCATAAGTCGGTCAGCTGGAGACGAGCACGTCCCTCCAAAAATACCCGATTCCATATCCCCATTCCGGCGGGGCAGTGATGCCATCCCAACTCCGGCTCATTATAGCCAAGCCCAGTCGCGGCATAGATTTTGTCCCCATTGATCGCTTGCCCGTCCTTTTGACTCCCCAGCATGGTGAAATCATTCTCCACCCGAACCAAAAGAACATTTTTGCCAGGACGAAGTGCCTCCCGACAGGAGAATTCAAACTCTTCGAAAAATCCTTCGTGCGTGCCGACGCACATTCCATTGAGATAAACCTGACACGCGTAATCTACTCCGCCGAATCCAAGAACAACATCTTCCCGCGAAGCCACCGAACTTTCCAATTCAAATTCCGTTCGATACAAGGTGGCAGCCTTACCCAAGGGAGGACCGTAATGGGGTAATCGAACTTCCTGCCACCCTCCCTTCCCTTCCAAAAGCGAACTAAATTCACGGCGATCCTGATCCGATTCAACTCTCCACTGGAA
>LIBO01000026.1 GCA_001438005.1 Verrucomicrobia subdivision 6 bacterium BACL9 MAG-120507-bin52
AAGGAAACGGTGACCAAAGCGGGGGATACCTTGAGTGAGGAGCGATTGCAGCGGGATGCGTACGCGATGGAGGACTTTTATCGAGATAAAGGCTACAAGGATGTAAAAATTATCGCGAAACAGGAAGAAGTGAAAGGCGGGGAAGCCAAGGTGATTTTTGAGATCGACGAGGGAATTCGGGGTTTCATCAGTAAGATTCGTTTTATCGGAAATCAGGCGGCGACGGCGAAGGAGTTGGAAAAGGTGGTGAAACTCAAGCCGAAGGAGTGGTGGCAGATTTTTAGCAAGTCGGACCGGTTTGAGGAGATGGCACTCAAGGACGACGTGTCGCGAATCAAAAACTATTACCTGAACCAGGGGTACATCGACATCAGCGTAGCTGCCTCCGTCGATCTACCGCGCACGGCGAAAAATGAGGAGGCCCAGAAGGATACGGATGCGCCGAGGGGTGAAGATTTTGATCCAGATGATATTCCGGCGGAGGATCTGATCCTGACGTATCGAATTGAGGAGGGGCGACAGTATCGGGTGGGAACGTTGTCGGTGGACGGAAATGCCTTTTTTTCCGCGGACGATTTGCTGAACGAACTGCAGACGAAGGCGAAGCAGGTGGAGATTTTTGATCAGGTGGAGTTGAAGATGATGAAGGCGAACGGACTGCAGGAGGGGGAAATTTATGCGATCAATTCCCTCCAAGCCTCGATTGAGACATTGCAAGATAAGTATGGGCGTCGGGGATTTCGGGAAGCGCGGGTGGAGTATCGAATGACCCCGAACGTGGAAAACGGGCGGATCGACGTCAGCTTTAATATCAAGGAGGGGGAGAAGTTTTACGTCGATAAGATTGAGATACAGGGAAACACGACCACCCGGGATAAGGTCATTCGCCGCGAAATCGATCTGGCTCCGGGTGAGGTTTTTGACACGGTACGAGAAAAGGCGAGCAAGAAGCGGTTGGAGGGGCTGAACTATTTTTCGAAGGTCGAGACCTATGCGGAGGAGACGGACGTGCCGAATCGGCAAAAACTGATCGTGAAGGTGGAGGAGAAGGGGACGGGGGAGGTGAGTTTCGGAGCAGGATTTAGCTCCGTCGAATTACTCACCGGAAACATCACGGTGGGCGAGAAAAACTTTGATTTACAGAGAATCTTTCAAAGTTTCCCGCCGCGGGGGGCGGGTCAAAAGGTTCGGTTCCAGGCATCGATTGGATTCCGGTCGCAAAACATCAACTTATCTTTCACGGAGCCGTGGTTTTTGGATAAACCGATTCGGTTGGAGGCAGGTGGGTACTACAATGGCGCCTCCTATTTGAGTGAATTTTACAATCAGAAGAATTTCGGGGCGTTTACCGGGCTGAGCCGAAGATTGGGGGATGATTACCCGTTGAACCGTTGGTCGACCGGGGTCACCTATCGACCCGAGTATTACGACATCGCGAATCTGCAATCGGATGCCCCACCCTATTTCCAGGCTTCGACGGGGGATACTTTCAAATCCTCGTTGCGGGGATCGATCACCTATGACGGACGGGACAGCTTTATGCTGGCTCATTCGGGACAGTACTTTGAGTTTGGCGCCGAGGGAGCGGGTGGACCGCTTTTGGGCACTGAAAATATTTGGAAAATCAAAGCGGAATTTAAGACCTACCACACCCTATGGAAGGAAAAGGATGTTATTTTCTCTGCGAGGGTGCTGTTGGGATTAGTGGACGCCTACAGTACCACCGAGTATGTGCCGGTGTGGGACCAGTTATTTGCGGGTGGTTCTGGTTCGATCCGCGGGTTCGATCCGTCGCTGGGCAGCACCGTGAACGGGGGTTCGGTGGGTCCCAAGCAGAATGCTCAACCGGTGGGTGGAGGCACGCAGGGGGTGTATCAGGCAGAGATTACTGCCCCGTTCCCCATTTTAGAAAATCGCGTGCGGTGGGCGGTATTTTGTGACGGTGGTTTTGTGAATGAGAATGTTTTCGATTTCCAGCCCAAGACTTACAACAATACCCAGAGCATGATGGTGAATGGGACACCCACGACTTACAACGCGATCAACGGAGGTTTCCAGATTGGAGCTGGTTTCGGTATCCGCATGGATATTGGGATTGGGCCGATGAAATTTGATATAGGATTTCCCGTCATGACAGGGGATCCGAACAACGGGGGAGGCTTGGGCGCATTTAAAATGTACTTTGACGGCGGGTACCAGTTTTAACTATCCTGACAACCTATGAAATTAACCCCATCTTCCATCGTGCAAGGGGCGATCGCCCTAGCTTTCATTTCCTTCGTACCAGTTAGCCAAGCTCAGGATTTCTCGAAAGTGGCGGTGGTGGACTACAACACGATCTTAAAAGATTACTACAAGGCAAAGGATTCCCAAAAGCAGATGGAAGAGCTGGCGGCGGGGTACCAGAAAGAGCGGAATGAGCGGGAAGCGGGTTTGAAGAGCTTAGTGGAATCGATCAACGCGTTGCAAAAAGACATGCAAGATCCGGCCATTTCCGATGCGAAGAAAAAAGAGAAGGAAAACCAGTTGAAGTCGAAGGGGGAAGAGGGTCAGGTCAAGCAGCGCGAGATGATGGCGTTCGGGCAGACCGCATCAAAAATTCTTGAGGATAAGAGGCAGAGGTTGACGACGGAGTTAACCGAAGAGGTGAACAAGGCGCTGAGCCAAATTGCCAAAAACAAGTACAACATGGTTTTTGTGAAACCCCAGGTGCCTAGCCCGGGTGCGCTGATCTTCTCGGAGGGGATGGACGACATTACCGCACAGGTTTTAGGGCTTTTGAATAAAGACGCCCCGGCGGCGAAAAAGAACGATAAGAAGGACGACAAAAAGTAGTTGGCGTGGGGGACCATTTGTCGATGAGCTCGCCAAGGAGCTTGGGCGAACTGGCTGAGGTAGTCGGCGGGACATGTGAAGGCAATTCGAGTGTTCTCATTCATGGAGTCGCCGATTTAGAGGGGGCAGGGCCGAGGGAGATCTCGTTTTTTGCGCACCCTCGGTATGAGGCGGCGGCCCGCAAAACGGCGGCGGGAGCACTAGTGGTGGGAGTACAGGCGGCAGGGGATTTCGGGAAAAATCGAATTCGGGTGGCTGATCCTTCGGGGGCGTTTAGCAAAATTGCACTTCTTTTTGCCCCGCCGGCGTCACCGCCCATCGTTGGGTCGCACCCCTCGGCCATCGTCTCGCCTCAGGCAAAATTGGGAGACGGGGTGGGTCTGGGGCCTTACGTCGTGGTGGAGGAAGGGGCGGAGATCGGGAATGGAACGCAAATTGGGGCAGGGTCGTATATTGGGCGGCACGTGAAAATCGGGGCGGGGTGTGTTTTTCATCCGCGGGTGTATGTGGGGGAAAGATGTTGTGTGGGAAATCGAGTGGTACTGCATGCGGGGGCGGTGGTGGGGGCGGATGGATTTGGCTATGAGATGAAAGAGGGGAAACATGTGAAAATTCCCCAGTTGGGTATTGTCCAGATCGACGATGAGGCAGAGATTGGGGCGAACACCACGATTGATCGGGGGCGCTTTGCGCGGACTCATATTGGGGAGGGGGCAAAGATCGATAATCTGGTGATGATCGCCCACAATTGCGTGGTCGGTCCGCACAGTGTGATCGTGGCGCAGAGTGGGCTTTCGGGGAGCACGACAACGGGACATCACGTGGTGATTGCGGGGCATGTGGGAACGGTCGGGCACGTGCATTTAGGGGATGGAGTGATTATTACGGCTAAGTCTGGTGTGACCAAAGATGTGCCAGCGGGTCAGACGTGGCGGGGGGCACCCGCACGACCGATCAAGGAGCAGATGGCGATGGAGGCCCATATTCAGCAACTGCCTCAATTGGCGAGGCGTTTGAAGGCGTTAGAGGAAAAAAAGAGGCCGAGCGAAGCCCGGGCGTCCTCGAAATCGAAAAAAAAGTAGTCTAGGCGTAGACACGCCAATCGAGGTCGAGAAAGATCGGGTTGCGCCATTCGCAATTTCCCAAGAAAGATTCCTCCACGCGGTTGGCCAAGATCTGCTCGTAGAGCCGTTGGAATCGCAGGAGGTGGTCTTTGGTGCGTTTGACGGCGTAGGGGACCATCGTGCCAGTTTTCATAATAAAGGCCCAGTCACTGGATTGAGCGAGAAGAAGCTCTCGGGCGGCTTGGCGAAGGGCTCGATCCAGGAGGGGGTGGGGGTGGGCGTTGCAGAAACGACCCGCTAATTCGATCATGCGAACGGTGGCGAGGTGGAGGTGGGGATAGATCCAAGAGTTGGAGCCCTCCAGCCAGACCGACCAGTGGCCCTCGTTGCCCCAAGAGGAGGCGCTGGGGGTGGCGAGTTGGTGGGTGTCGTGGCGGGTGAGGAATTCGGACGGGGTGATCATAGAAAAGGTTTTCTGGTCGTGAGCGGATTTGCGAAAGAGATAATCGAGGAAGATGGGGCCCTCGTACCACCAGTGGCCGTACAGTTCGGCGTCGTAGGGGCAGAGGACGATGGGTTCGGTTCCCATCACACCCCGAAGATGCTCGATCTGTTTTTCGCGATTGAACATAAAGTTGGCCGCGTGGTCGGAGGCACGTTGTCGAGCGAGGTGGGGTCGGTACGGCTCTTTGTGCGGCGTGCGACCGGTGATGCGGTGGTACTTGAGGCCAGTGAACTTTCGCATGCCGTTGGGTTGGATGTAGGGGCGGATGTAGTCGTGATCCAAGTCGAAGCCACAATCTCGATAAAAGTCGCGGTACTCTCCGTCCCCGGGGTAGCCCTCCTCCGCGCTCCATACCTGTTTACTGGATTCGATATCGCGTCCGAAGGCGGCGGGTCCGGCGGGGGTGAAGATGGGGGCAAAAACCCCGTAGGCGGGGCGGGGTTCGGCATAGAGGACTCCGTGGGCATCAACAATGAACCAGCGAATCTCGGCCTCTTGAAGATGGTGCTCGACCCCTGGGTAGTAGGCGCATTCGGGCAACCAGATGCCACGGGGGTCGCGACCAAAACAGTTGTGGTAGTCCTTTCGGGCGACTTGGATTTGAGCACGAACAGCTTGAGGAAACTCTCGCAAGAGGGGCAGAAAACCGTGGGTGGCTCCGCAGGTGATAATTTCCAAGACTCCGGCATCTTGGAATTTGCGGAAGGCTTGGATGAGGTTGCGTTGGTAACGGTCGCAGAAGAGATGGCGGCAGTGGTGCAGACGATCGTGATAAAAGCGGGCGAGGGGTTGAAAGGAGGGGTCGTTTCGGGTGCGGTGCAGCTCCTTGTTCGCGAGTTCAATCTGTTTTTCGAGTCCGTGGACGTAGCGATCTTGGAGAAGAGGATCGCGCAGCATGGCGCAAAGGGGTGGAGTCATCGACATGGTGAGGCGGAAGTAGATTCCGTCGCGGACCAGGCCCTCCATCATATCGAGGAGAGGAAGATAGGTTTCGGTGATGGCTTCGTAGAGCCAGTCCTCTTCGAGGAACTCGGCGTACTCGGGATGTCGGACGAAGGGGAGGTGGGCGTGGAGGACGGGAGCTACATAACCGAGGGACATGAGTTTAGGTGGAGCGAGGTGGATTGCCGGGAGAAGTGCCGTGCAGTTGGCTGGAGCCGAGTTTGGGGCAGGTATCGATCTGGCGTCGGAGAATTTCGGTCATCTCCAAAGATCCGGATCGGTGATATTTCCAAAGATCTCCGCCGAGGTAGGAGAAGATCTTGGCCGTGGAAAGTGAGCCGATCGAGCGACGGAGGGCGTAAGGAAAGGGAAGGGGATGGCCGGTTCTCTGTAGGCGAGCAAGGATTTGGGCCAAGGCTTCCCCCGGGCGGAGGAACTCGCGGACAAGATCCCAGAGTTGCCGAAAGGAGAAGTGGAAGGGGATGGTGACGAATTCGACTGTTTCGTTGGCCGAGGGAGAATCGGGAGGGGAGGTGATTTCGGGCGAGAGGGCAAGTTGGTGAAAAGAGCCGTTGGACCGGTAGTAGCCAAGTTCGGCCTGAAAGGGGGTGGCGGGGCGCTGGGTCGGAAGGAACCACTCTCGTGAACCGGGCGAGATATGTATTTGGTGCACCCGCTCTTTCCCTGGAGAAAAAACTTGGAGGTAGATTTTTCCGTCCGAGGCCTCCCTCTCTGCTTCGAGGAGTTGGTCTCGGGTAAAGTCCCAGTAGGCGAAGAGGGTTTGGGGATCTCGGGCGGTGAGAAAGAGGCGCCGGGTTCCGTAACTTTCGGGAAGCTCGCCGAGGGATTCGAACTCAGGGACGTAGGGGACGACTGGTTTGGATAAGAAACTGGGAAGGGTAAAGGGGTGGGAGGCAGGGTCGATGGGGATGGGGGTTTGGCGAAGGCGGGGAAGAGAGACTTTTTTCTTGGATGCTCGCGGGCTCACTTTTTTAGTGAGGGTTGGGGTGCGTTTGGTGGCGGGCTTGGCACGTGCAGCCGTTTTCGAGGGAGCGATTTTCTTTTTATTGGAAGATGATTTCTTCATAAGGGGTAAAGGCAGTTAAAACAAGACTCGGATTTTCGCTGATTTTACTGCAAAATCCATCCTCTTCTTTAGGAATCATGAGAATTCAAATCCGGCCTATCTCTGAAGAGCGATGAATACCAAAAGGATTATTCCCTGTTTGGATGTGGATGGCGGGCGTGTGGTCAAAGGGGTGCAATTTATCTCGATCCGGGACGCGGGGGATCCGGCGGAGTGTGCCCGGGCCTACAATGAGCAGGGTGCCGACGAGTTGGTTTTCTTGGACATTACGGCCTCGGCCGAGGCGCGTGGGACTTTGCTGGAGGCGGTGCGGAAAACGGCGGAGGAGGTTTTTTTACCCCTGACGGTGGGGGGAGGGGTGAGGTCGATTGAGAACGCGAGGGAACTTTTGCGGGCGGGAGCGGATAAGGTGAGCCTGAACACAGCGGCGGTGGAGCGCCCGGAGTTGATTGCGGAGGTGGCGGGGGCGTTTGGTTGTCAGTGCGTGGTTTTGGCGGTGGATGTGCGGGCGAAGGGTGGGGGGAGGTGGGAGGTCACGACCCATGGAGGGCGGCGCCCGACGGGCCGGGACGCAGGGGAGTGGATTGAGGAGGGGGTACGGCGCGGGGCGGGGGAGATTTTACTGACCAGCATGGATCGGGATGGAATGAGGGAGGGGTACGATTTGGAGCTGACGCGAATGGTGAGCGGACGAGTTTCGGTACCGGTGATTGCGAGTGGGGGGGCGGGGACGAAGGAGCACTTTGCCGAGGTTTTGGGGGAGGCGGGAGGGGCGGATGCAGCCCTCGCGGCCAGTTTATTTCACTTTGGGGAACTAACGGTGCCTGATTTAAAAAAGTATCTGGAGGGGCGGGGAGTGGCCGTGCGACCGGCGAGAAAGCCATGATTTATCCCAGCGAGGAGAAGTTTCTCGAGTTGGCCAAGCAGGGCAACCTGATCCCGATTGGACGTGAGTATCCGGCGGATGCGGAGACTCCAGTTTCGGCCTATATCAAACTCTCGAGCCAGCCCGGCGGAGCGGCCTTTCTTTTGGAGAGTGCGGAAACGGGGGGGCGTTTGGGCAGATACTCCTTTGTCGGATCGAGGCCGGCGGGGGTGATGGAGTTTCGGGCAGGGCGAGTGCGGTTGACGAAATTGAGTGGGGAGGTGGAGGAAAAGGCGCCGGAGAACCCCGATCCCTTGGTTGAAGTTCAGCAGATGTTGCAAGGCATTCGTCCGGTGGCGGCATGGCCGGGGGAACCGCCGCCGTTTGCGGGGGGTGCGGTGGGATTTTTGGCTTTTGAAGCGGTGCGGTATTTTGAGAATCGGGTGGGAATGGCGAAGCGGGACGATTTAGGGGTACCGGACGCGTGCTTTGCCTTGGTGGAGGAGTTTGTCATTTTTGATCATGAGAGAAAGACGCGTCGTTTGGTGGTGCAGGTCAAAACGGGTGAGAATGCAAAGGCGGATTATGCCAAGGGAGTGGAGCGGTTAGAGGGGTTAGCCAAGCGGTTGGCGCAGCCGGCGGGTAAATCGAGCGGGGAGGTGCCGAAGCGACCGGAGGGGGATCCATTGGTGGGGGCGATGCCGAACATGACCAAGTCGGAGTATCTGAGGATGGCGGAGGGAATGCAGGAGCACATTCGCGCGGGCGATATTTTTCAGGTGGTGCCTTCGCAAAGGTTTACCGTGCCGTTTCAAGGCAGGCCGATTGATCTGTATCGAGCACTGAGGGCGATTAATCCCTCGCCGTATATGTTTTGTTTCGAGATGGCGGGGTTGGCATTGGTGGGATCTTCGCCGGAGACCCACGTTCGTTGTGAAAATGGGAAAGTGGAGATTCGTCCGATTGCAGGAACCAAGGCCCGTGGGGCAACCCCGGAGGAGGATGCGCAGAATGCGCGGGAGATGAAGGCGGACCCGAAGGAGCGGGCGGAGCACATTATGCTGGTGGACTTGGCCCGAAATGATCTGGGGAGAGTGTGCGAGTATGAGAGCGTGAAGGTGGTGGAGTTGATGGAGGTGGAGCGATTTTCGCATGTGATGCATCTGGTCTCGCGGGTCGAGGGGAAACTGCGTCCCGACCAGGATGCCTTTCAAGTGATGCGGGCGACGTTTCCGGCGGGAACGGTGAGCGGATCCCCGAAAGTGCGGGCGTTGGAGATTTTGGCAGCGAGCGAGCCGACGCGGCGGGGCGCGTATGCGGGGGCGGCGGGTTACTTTTCCTTCGACGGAAATTTGGATTCTTGTATTTCGATCCGGACGATCTTACTCAAAGCGGGTAAGGCGCATATTCAGGCGGGGGGCGGGTTGGTGGCTGACTCGACTCCGGAGGGGGAGTATCAGGAGAGCGTGAACAAGGCGAAGGCGGGCTTGGCGGCGGTGGCGGCGGCACGAACCTTGGCGTAGGGTGGGCTTATGTTGCTGGTCATCGATAACTACGATTCGTTCACCTACAACTTGGTGCAATATTTCGGAGAGTTGGGGGCGGATCCCCAGGTGAAGCGGAATGATGCGATCACGCCGGAGGAGGTGGAGAAGATGAGGCCGAGTAAGATTGTCATTTCTCCCGGCCCAGGCACGCCGGCGGATGCGGGAATTTCGATGGAGTTGATTCGGCGGTTCGGGGCAAAGGTGCCGCTGCTGGGGGTTTGTTTGGGGCATCAGTGCATTGGGGAGGTGTATGGGGGGAAGGTGGTGCGAGCGGGACGATTGATGCACGGCAAGACATCCCCGATCCAGCATGATGGGAGGGGTGTTTTTGCTCAACTGCCGAACCCGTTTGAGGCGACGCGGTACCACTCGTTGATTGTGGAGGCGGAGTCGGTCCCGAGTTGTTTGGAGGTGAGCGCCAAGACGGCGGAGGGAGAGATTATGGGCTTACGGCACAGGCAGAATCCGGTGCATGGAGTTCAGTTTCATCCGGAGTCGATTTTGAGCAAAGAGGGGAAAGATCTTTTGGCGAATTTCCTGAGAATGTGAGGGTGGGTTGGGTTGACGATCGAGGAGGGGGTGCGTAGGATTTGAATTTCAAAGGGAGATCTTGATTATGGAACCACGTGGAGAAGAGCGGACATTACGATCGGAAAAAGTACAGATTGAGAGGAAGACATTCTTTTTGGATTTGAAGGAGAATGATCGGGGTCGGTTTTTACGTATTACGGAAGATGTGGGGGGTCGGCGGGA
>LIBO01000027.1 GCA_001438005.1 Verrucomicrobia subdivision 6 bacterium BACL9 MAG-120507-bin52
GCCACCCTGCACAACTTTGAGGAGATCGCGCGCAAGGATATTCGTGTCGGAGATCTGGTCCGGGTCGAAAAAGCGGGAGAGGTCATCCCCGCGGTGATTTCGGTCAACCTCTCCCAACGACCTGCCCAATCCAAACCGATCCGGCCTCCTCGGGCCTGCCCCGTTTGCCAGGGCCCCCTCGAAAAGGAGGATGTCTTCCTCCGTTGCCCCTCCCGCGACTGCATCGGCCAACTCAAACGGCGCCTGCAACACTTTGCCCACCGCGGCGCCATGGACATCGAAGGCTTGGGCGAAGTGATGGCAACCCAACTGGTCGACGCCGGCCTGATCCAACACCTCGACCAGATCTATGAATTGACCCAAGAAAAGCTCACCTCGCTCGAACGCATGGGCGAAAAATCTGCCGCCAACCTCATGGCCGGAATCGAGGCCAGTCGTCGACGCCCCCTTTGGCGCCTCATCTTCGGCCTCGGAATTCCTCAAGTCGGCGCCGTTTTATCCGAAACACTCGCCCGCCACTTTCGCTCCCTCGATCGCCTCGCCCAAGCCTCCGCCGCCGAACTCACTCAAGCCAATGATGTCGGCCCCAAAGTGGCCGAAGAGATTGTGGCTTTTTTTCGCGAACCATCGACCCAACGCCTCCTCACCGCTCTGTCAAAGGCGGGTCTCAACCACCAGGCACTGCCGGAGGAGCTGGAGGAGCGGGGCGGCGTTTTTGCCGGAAAGAAATTTGTCATTACGGGCACACTTTCGGCCGCACGGGAGGATTTCATCCGCCAAATCCAATCTTTGGGCGGCACCGTTGCCGGGTCGGTCAGCGCCAAGACCGACTTTGTCTTAGCGGGTGACGATGCGGGTTCAAAACTGGAAAAAGCCCGCACTTTAGGGGTGAGAGTTATTTCCGAAAAAGAGTTCGAAAAGCTTGTCGGGTAGAATTCAGAAGAGCGATAATCCAAGGGTGGATCGATCCCTTATCCCCCTAATCTCCCCCCTCATTTTTCCACTCCTCGCTTTGGCTTCGCCGCTACTGGCCCAATCGGGCAACCCCGCCGCCGCCGAAGATGCCGAGATGGAGCGCCGTAAAATCCTTAAAGCGGCCGATCAGGTGGATCGGGTGGACCAGCAGGTGGATCAAATTCAATCCCGTGTCACCATGCTCGAACAAATGCTGGCCGAGCTACGTCAGCAGTCTCAATCCCTCAAAGAGAGCCTCGCCAACGCCGCCGCGAAATCTTCCCAAGAGCGCACCGCACTTCTCGAGGAAATTTCCAAAATGCTCGCTGAGCGTAAGGAGCGAGAAAAAAACAAAACCGCCAAAAAACCTCCCACCCCGAAAGTCGTCGAAAAGGAGGGCTACGAGCACATCGTGGCCAAAGGAGATACCCTGAGCTCGATCGCCCAAGCTTATAACTCCGAATATCAACTCAAGCTCACCTCGGAAACGATCCGCAAAGCGAACGAATTGCCGAAAGGGGCCCACTTAAAAGTGGGCCAAAAACTTCTCATTCCCTCCAAGTAATTCCCCATGAGCCCCCTTGCCTCCATGTACCGATTGCAAAAAGCCCAAACGGGAAGGGTTCTCGGCCCGATGGATCTGGATCACCTCAAAGCTTTAGCCAATCAATCCCTCATCGCTCCGGAGGACCTCGTCCAAGTCGATGAGGGGCCGTGGAACAAAGCACCTGAAGTGGCCGGCCTCGAGATGCTCTGGTGGGTCGAGCCACTCGATGGACCCCGCTACGGCCCGACCACTGCGGGCACGGTGGCTGAGTTCCTCCAAAGCGGCCAACTGGGCGGATCCGAGCTCGTCAGCCACGTCCGGACCAAGGAAACCTTCACCGTCAACGAATTCCTCGAAGAAATGCGCCGACGCCGGGCGGCTCGCTTGAAAAGCAGAACGATCAAACTGGAGGAAGCCCCCGTAGCCACCCCATCTCTGGACCAAAGCCCTGCTTTTGATTCCGCCCTCCGCCTCCGCATCAAACAGCTGGAGACCGACCTCGCCAAAGCCCGTGCACAGCTCGATCACCAAGCCCACGAGCTCGCTCGCCTACGCGCTTCTCTCTCCTAGGCCCCCCACCCTTCCGCTTGACCCTGCGGCGTCCTCGTCGCTACTTTTTGATGTTCAACATCTTCTTTTTTTATGCGCCATACGATCTCCGTCTTAGTCCAAAACCGCTTCGGGGTTCTCACCCGAATCGCAGGTCTTTTTAGCGGTCGCGGCTTCAATATCGATACGCTGAACGTCGGCCCCACCCAAAACGACAAAGTCTCCCGCATGACCTTGGTGGTCGTGGGCAATGATCAAGTCCTCGAGCAGGTGGTCAAACAACTCAACAAACTGGTCGATGTCCTCGAAGTGCACGACTTCAAAGACGGCGACGTCATCGATCGAGAGCTCATTCTTTTACGCGTGAAGGCTACCTCCTCCCATCGGCCGGAGGTGATGCAAATTTGCGACATCTTTCGCGCCAAAATTGTCGACGTCCAATCCAACAGCCTCTCGATTGAGGTCACGGGGGACGAAAGTAAAATCGACAAGTTCCTGCAACTGATGAAGCCTTTCGGTGTCCTGGAACTGAGTCGAACGGGAAGGATTGCCCTCCCCCGACGCTAACCTTCTTTAACCTCAACCCTAACTGGAGAACCAAACTATGCCCGCCCGTATCTACACCGACCGCGACGCCAACTTAACCCCTCTCAAGCGGCGCCATGTCGCCGTGATTGGCTTCGGCTCACAGGGGCACGCCCACGCCCTCAACCTCAAAAACAGTGGCGTGAAAGTCACCATCGGCCTCTACAAGGGGAGCAAGTCGATCGCCGTGGCCAAGAAGCACGGCTTCAAAGTTCTCCCCACGGCTGAAGCCGTTCGCTCCGCCGATGTCATCTTTGTTGCCGTTCCCGATCTCAAGATTCCCTCTGTCTATGAAAAGGATATCGCCCCCAATCTACGCAAAGGCCAATGCCTCCTCTTTAGCCACGGCTTTGCCATTCACTACAAGACCGTCCAGCCCCCGAAGAATGTGGATGTCATTTTAGTGGCCCCGAAAGGTCCCGGCCACATCGTGCGCCGGCAGTACCTCGAAGGCCGCGGTGTTCCCGCTCTTTTCGCCGTCCAACAAAATCCCTCGGGCCAAGCCCGTGCCATCGCCATGGCTTGGGCACGGGGCATCGGGGCCACCCGCGCCGGCCTGCTCCAAACCACTTTCAAGGAGGAAACCGAGACCGACCTGTTCGGTGAACAGGCGGTTCTCTGCGGCGGTACTTCCGCCCTCATCCAAGCGGGCTTCGAGGTTCTTCTCAAGGCAGGCTATCAACCCGAAGTTGCTTACTTCGAAGTTCTACATGAGTTGAAGCTGATCGTGGATCTCATCAACGAATCCGGAATTGCAGGCATGCGTTTCTCGATTTCGGAAACCGCCAAGTACGGCGACGTCACCCGTGGCCCTCGCGTCGTGGATGCGCGCACCAAAAAATCGATGGAGGCGGTCTTGCGCGAAATCAAAAATGGGACCTTTGCCAAAGAGTGGATCCGGGAAAGCCGCACCGGAATGAAGCGCTACCACTCCCTCCTCAAAAAAGGCGAAAAACATTCCATTGAGAAAACCGGCGCCCGCCTGCGTGGGCTCATGCCCTGGATCCGTCGTCGTAATCTCAAAGGAGCCCAAGCTGCCTACTAAGGCCCCTTGAGGGTCTTGCTTCGGAATCCCGCCCCTCTCTAGGGATGCAAATCCAGCTCGCTTGAGCTAGGGTACAAGAATGTCCGATCGGATCCTTATTTTCGATACGACTCTGCGCGACGGAGAGCAGTGCCCCGGCGCCGCCATGACCCAGCCCCAAAAGTTGGCCGTGGCTCGCCAATTGGCCCGTCTCGGGGTGGATATTATTGAGGCGGGGTTCCCGATCGCCAGCCGTGGCGACTTTGATTCCGTCCGACAAATCGCCCTAACGGTTCGTGGCCCCGTCATCTGTGGCTTAGCTCGTTGCGTTCATGCCGATATCGATGCGGCCGGTGCCGCGGTGAAACCGGCCGGGAAAAAAGGTAGAATTCACGTTTTCTTGGGCACGAGCAAGATTCATCGGGAGTTTAAACTGGGGAAGGCGCGCAAGGAGATCGTCCGCCTCGCCATCGACGGAGTTCGGCGGGCCCGTAAATTTACCCCGAATGTTGAATTCTCGCCGGAAGACGCCTCCCGTACCGAAATCGATTTCCTCGTGGAAGTAGTCGAAGCCGCTATTCAGGCGGGCGCAACCACCATCAACCTTCCCGACACCACGGGTTATGCCACCCCCGAGGAGTACGGCCGAATGTTCTCCGATGTGCTGGCACTGGCCCAAGGCGCGACTGATGTTGTTTTGAGCACCCACTGCCACAATGACCTGGGTCTGGCCGTCGCCAACTCCCTCGCCGCCGTCAGCGCAGGCGCACGTCAGGTCGAGTGCACCTTGAATGGTATCGGCGAGCGGGCGGGCAATGCCGCACTCGAAGAGGTGGTCATGGCTCTGCGGACCCGTTCCGAGTGCTATCCCGACGTCACGACGGGGATTCAAACCCGCGAACTCGTTCGAACCTCTCGTCTCGTTTCAGGAGCTTGTGGCTTCCCCATTCCTCGAAACAAAGCCATCGTCGGCCTGAACGCCTTCGCCCACAGCTCGGGCATTCACCAAGACGGGATTCTGAAAAAACGGGAAACGTATGAAATCATCAATCCCCAAACCGTCGGCTGGGGAAAAACAGAACTGCCGCTGACGAAACATAGCGGTCGAGCCGCCATCGCCTCCCGCCTGAAACATCTGGGCTACACCCTTCGCCCGGCCGAACTCCACGCCATCTGCGCCCAGTGCAAGGAGATCGGGGATCGAAAGAAGTTCATCTACGATGACGATCTCGTCTCGCTGGTCGGTGCCCACATCCAAAATCCTCGGGAAACCTACTCCCTCTTCTCCCTCCACGTTCATATGGGGACGGGAGAAAAACCGATGGCGGAAATCTCCCTCCGTTGCGCCAAACAGAACCACTTCGCCATCGGAACTGGAGATGGGGCGGTGGATGCGGTCATGAAAACAATCGACCAAATTACAGGTCTCCAAGGCCATCTGACCGAGTATCAGGTTCGGGCGGTGACCGAGGGCAAAGATGCCGTCGGGGAAGTCAGCTTGGGGGTGCGCTTCGAGGCGAAGAGCGAGCCTGTCTCCGGTCGCTCCGCTGCGACCGACGTGATCGAATCCAGTGCCCGAGCCTACCTCTCGGCCGTCAATCGTTGGTTGGCCGAAAGCGGCCGGGCCTCCACGAAGAAGACCCGGCGCGCTCTCGCCAATCCTTAAAGCGTTCGCTTAATCGTAACTGGGATTCCGCGGACCGCGTTCGTAGTCAAACTCCGAACCCCGATCCGAACGTTCCTCCCGCGGAGGACGATCCGGTCGACCCCCCCCGCTCGAACGTTCTCCCAACGACTTCGCCCCATTGACAATCATGAGCCGCCCCATGAAGTCGGTGTCATGGAGTTTTTTGGCCACCTCTTGGGCGCCTTCCAAGGTCTGCATTTCGGCGAAACCAAAGCCCTTGGAGTTGCCGCCACCTTCACGAACAACTTCCACATTTTTGACCGCGGCAATCTTGCTCAAATGGTCAAACACGTCGCTCTCCGAAGCGTCGTAAGAAAGATTCCCAATATAGAGTCGTGGGGTTAGCACCTCCATCGGGGGTGCCGTCCGATTCCGCGGGACTCGTGGGGCGGAGGACCTTCCGTTGCTTGAGCGGGCTTGGCTTGGTGCCGAGGAGGACGAACTGCCCCCCATGCCAAACAGTTTTTTCAAAAAGCCCCAGAAACCACCCGTGCTGGGCCGGCTTTCGCGGCGGGGTCCGCCCCGTCCTCCACCATAACGGTGATGGCGGCGGTTGCGTCGTTCGTGGGGTCCGCCTCCGGGGCGGGATCCGTATCGTGAGTCGTGACTCATAGGTTGATGTGCGGCGGAAAGATAGTGCCCGAGCGGACCAACCGAGCGCTCAGCGCTCGATCGACGAAGGTTGGGTTGTGCCTCGATGGCCTTCCCCATCACTTCCGTGAGGTTCTTATCGTTCTCTTAAGGTCTGCGAGGGTGGGGCGCTTTCTTCGATCCGTAATTAGATCTGGGTCGATCACGGAAACCGGATCAGCACGCCCCTCATTCGACTCCCCGCCGAACTCCTTTCAATTGAAATACCTTACTCGAAAATCTTGTTTTTCGCAAGATAATACTAATATCTAATAGAGAGCACTTTATGCCTGTTGGGGTGTGTTCGGGGGGGCCGTCAGCATCGGCGCAGCCGTCACGCCGCCTCCACCCAAATAAAAGCCCGCTCCTGCCTGTTGCGGTAAAAGCATCATCGCTAAAGCCTCTTTCCAGGTCCCATCCACCCAGTACGGGTTTCCTAGGAAATCTCCCGTTTGCCCAAACTCCCCATAAAACCAAGTGTAGTTGTCTAACCCCTCCGCAAACCCCCCCGTCTGGGCTACCACCAAAGTTTTTCTCCCATCCGTTCCGTCCTCCGCCTGACAGATCAACTCCCCCCCATCCTGCAACGTCCACCGCACATCCCAATAGGTCGTCTCCCCCTCCGTCCATGTTGATCCGTGCGCCCGCACCATCTGACTCAGCGCCCGCGCAAACCGATTCCAATCATCCACCCCCCACTCGCTCGGTTGCAAAATCTGCTGAACCCGCTGAAGACGAGTCCGCCACTCTTGCGAAATTCGACGTAGCTCGACGCGACTAATCATCTCCCTCAGCGCCTCCGATCGCTCGAATCCCGTTCCAAAATCGAGAGGCGCCGCCGCACCGTACCCACGTCCTTCGCCTGCTGATTTAATTGGGATTTGGCCTGCTCCAACATGGAGAGCTGTTTGGCCAACTGCGCCCCAGCCGACTCCAACCCGCTCGTCAGCTCGGCATTTCGCGCCTGCAGCGACGCCAACTCCTTGTTTATCCTCTGCTCCATCTGATCCACCGTCACGCTCTGCCGCTGAATTTGCTTCCACAGCACGAATCCACCAAACCCCGCCAGCGCCGTACAACCCCCAATGATCAGCAACAAAGCTAGCCCCACTCCACTCAAGATCGAAGTCACCGCCCTCTGCTCTTTTCGCTGGCGATCCACACTTCGTTTTACATTCAATGCCGTGGGATTCGTTGGATTCATATCGTTCTCCTCCTGATGAAGAGAAGACGAAGGCGGAACGTAACCCGCCGGCCGGGGTGGCCCCTTAATCACAACCACGTCGGGATCCGATCCCGCCGTAGCCCCGCTGGGCGATGCGCCAAACGGCAGCTCGTTGTCGGGCGGATTGGTCGATGGGCTGAGCGATTCCTTCATTCTTCTCTGCCCCTCGGATTTGAGCGTCTCACAGACGCTTGGCGAGCGATTCTTTCCTAACCCTTTCCCGTCCCCCCTGCTTGAAGGCCACCCGCCCCCTTCTCCGCCAAACCGTGTCCCCTTCCAATCAGGCTCTGCGCATTCATCTGCAACGTCTCATCCGGCCTCTGCCACATCACCTCTAAGACACCACAAATCGCCTCATCCTTTTGTCCCACCAGATCTACCGCGATTCGCCGAAAATCCTCTTCCAGTTGAATGGGATATAAACCAGGACACTCCTTGGCCCGTGCTTCCAGCTTGGCCAATAACTCCCTCTGCCGATCCGAGGATTTACCGATGTCATTCACTCTAAATATTTTCCCCCCCGCCCTTCGAATTGTCCAGAGACCTTCACGCTCGCCTAATTTTTCTACGTCAATTTTCTGCTCGCTCCGCAAGCTTTTTTCTTTCATGGATTTGCCAGCCCCCACTCCAGTAGGCAGTCTCAATTCCTATGCAACCATCCTTAATTCTTATGCAACTCTCCCGGCGCCCCATTGCGGCAGGCTTCCTTTTTGGCACCCTCACCGCCATCGGCCCCTGGTTCCAAGGTCTTTCGATCCATGCCGCCTCCCTCTTTTCGGCCGGCCTTCTCCTCACCTACACCTCCATTGGATTTCTGGTCGCTTTCCTTCCCACCTTTCGCCCCCACTTTCTCTCCGGGGCCCTCTGGGGTGCTCTTTATAGCCTCCCCGGTGCCGTCTTTACCTCCGTCCCCTACCCCCTCACCGCCGATGCCCCCGCCTACTACCGCGAGTTTGTCGGCGGTGGCCTCCGCGCGGCTCTTCTCACGCTTCTCTTCGGCGCCCTCGCCGGAGGTTTCGCCGGTCTCTTTCGTCGGGCTCGCCCATGAGCTTTTTTTCGATCGTTTCCCGTCTCAATCACCTTCTCTATCGACGCGACCTAGCTCGCCTCGCCCCTCAAGACCGCTCTCTCGCCCGCGTTTGGATGATCCAGTTTATGAAATCGAATCATCCCGATTGGGACGATAAAAAAATCGATCGCGAATACGAAAACCTCCTCCACTGTCGCCCCATGGCGGTGGACGAGTGGATACGCCGACACCAGGGATGAAAATTACCACTCTCCTTCTTTTCTTCTCACTCTGGTTTCTCGCCGCAACTCACGCCGCCCCCACCGCCCCACCCCAGCCGGTCGCCTTTCGCGTCGGCCCCTTTCGCTTTGATCGGCCCGACTCGTGGCGCTGGGCTCCTCCCTCCAGCACCTTTCGTTCTGCCCAGCTCGAAAAAAAGTCGCCCCGTGGAACCCTTCTCATCCTTACCTTCTCCCGCTTCTCCTCGGCGAAGGTGGCTCCATCCAAGCCAATCTCGATCGCTGGGCCGCCCAATTCACCCCGCCCCCCACTCCCCAACCCGAAATAAAAAAAGGCGCCGCTGGCACACTCACCCTCGTTCGTCTCGAGGGCACTCTGCGGGGAGGTACCCCTGGCGGCCCGGCCAAGGATCTTCCTCAGGCCCTCCTTTGCGGG
>LIBO01000028.1 GCA_001438005.1 Verrucomicrobia subdivision 6 bacterium BACL9 MAG-120507-bin52
GGTCTGTGAACAGATTCTTGCCCGTAAGAAGTCGGTCATCCTTGAGGGTGCGAGAGAGCGCGTAAAACGCTACCCAAACGACCTTCAGTACCGTTTTGATTTGGGCGAAGCGCTGATCGATAATGGTTTTTACAAAGAAGCGGTTCCCGAACTACAGCAAGCACTTCGCCAACCGTCGGTTCGACATAAATCTTTGAACCTCCTTGGCCTCTCCTACCAGCGGCGCAAAATGTTGGATTTGGCCGCAAAACAGTATGCGCTGGCCGCTTCTGAAATCGTGGCGATGGATATTGTAAAAAAGGATGCCATCTACTCCTTGGGCGTAATTTTGGAAGAGATGGGCAAAAAAGCGGAAGCATTGGATGAGTTTAAGAAAATCTACGAAGTGGATAGTCAATTTCGCGATATTGCCGAAAGGGTCGAAGCGGCCTACCAGCAGACCGAGTAGCCGGAAAAGGCGAAGGCCGAGTGGCCTTTACGCCACCCGGCCCTCGTTCCTGTGGAACCCGTAAGCCGGATTCTGTGGTTCATCGAGTTTCCCCAATGAACTGGCAGCCATTTCTCTAATCCACCCGAGGGTGAATTTCGGACCGGTGTTGCCACCGTTCCGATGCGGCTCCAACCCGGGAGTGTCGCACTTGCGCGCAACGGGCGGATCACCCATCTCCCTGCTCGGCCTTGCACCATCCGTGGTTTGTCATTCTCTTGGGTCACCCCAAGAGCGGTGGGCTCTTACCCCGCCTTTTCACCCTTACCTAGCTTGCGCTAAGCGGTATTTTTTCTGTGACACTTTCCGTCAATCCCAACTTGCGTTGAGACTGCCCCCAGCTTTCCCAGGGCGGATTATCCTGTGGTGTCCGGACTTTCCTCCCCCAGACAAGCTGAGGGCGACTGCCCTGATTCCATATAAAACATACAACCCTCACTGAGGCCTGACAATCCCCGAACCGACCCCGAGGAACAGCTAAAAAACAGTTCTTACTCCATCCAAATCAATGGGTTCCATGCAAAAAGAGCCATCAGCTCAATAACAAATACGATCAGAACAGAGGGAATAAGGATGGTTAAACCAAACCCAACCCACAAAGGAAAATGAGGGATATTTTTACGATGTTTCAGCAGTTGGGCGACAACGGCCACCGTACCGACAGCCCCGAGCGTCATTGCGGTTAAGACCATGATACGATCTACCTCGTCTTGGGGGTGATGACAAGAGTTCTCCAAAAAATTTGAACTACTCCCGCGCTTTCCCTTTGGTGTCGATCGACCGAGTCTGATTTCCAACCCGCACAGTCGCCTGACCATTTTGAAAGTTGGTCGCCTCATCAAATTCGGGAGGAATTGCTAGGTCGCCCTTGATGCTGATGTAACCAAATTTTCCTAGAATTCGATCCTCAAGTTGAACTCGGGCCAGTCCCTCGGAGAACTCCCCCGCCCAAGCAAACTTGGTTTCAAACGGACTTTTCCCGTCGGGCGAGATATAAATCCAAGTTTTTTTGTCCCCAGGAGGTCCGCTTTTTTGTACGGGAGCCAAACCCTCGGAAAAACTTCCCACTTGATCAAAATCCGCCTCCACGACCAACTTGCCCTTGCCGTCCACAAACCCCCATTTCGATCCATCTTTGACCGCCCCGTATCCGCCCTGAAAAGGACGGGCCCAATTATACTCCGGTTCAATGGCCCATCGGCCTTGGCGATCGATATACCCAAACTTACCCGTCAACCGATCCCCCTCCGAAGCCGGCGCAAGATTTTCCGAAAACTCTCCCGCCCACGAGAAACGCGCGGGAATTTTCCAATTCCCCGTGGCATCAATATAGCCCCAGGTCTCCTTTTCCCGAACCGCCGCTAAATCGGCCTGAAATGGCTTTACCTCAAGATACTTCGCCTCGACTGCCCAACTGCCGTCTGGCGCCCGAAACCCCCACTTTCCATTTTCTCCCTTGGCTGGCGCAGGTCCCTTGGCGAACAACCGATTTTCCGGGTCCTGCTCTTCCCCCCCCACACTACCTGCAGACCAAAGCAAAGCCGAGAGCACGACAAATCGAGAGAGAAACGTCACCCAACTAGCCATAGGATTTATCCAACCGCGGTCAAGGCAGGGCTGGCGCTTTGTCCAGAACCTTCGATAATGGGTCGATGATAACTCGCGCAGCTCTCTTTTTGCTTTTGGGAGTCATAACCACACTTTTTCCGGAGCGGCTGCTTTCTCAAGATATTGGCTTCCAAGGTGGAGCCGCCCCCTACACCCCTCAACAACTTCACGAACTTCTCGTCGGCCAAAATAAAATTGGCGTGATCAACTTCTTCGGCCGATCGCCAAACCACCAACAAGGGTTCGACTGGATCTATAACCACTTGTTAATTGAGGTCGCCGAGCGAGATCAGTACTACACTACCGCCGTCGTGTGCTTTTCGCACGGGGACCATCTTGTTTGGCAGGTGGTTTGTTATCCATGAAGAATTCTAGTACTATACAGGATGATTTTTCGCGCGCTTAGCTCAGGGGTAGAGCGGCTGCTTTACACGCAGTTGGTCGGAGGTTCAAATCCTTCAGCGCGCACGCTGTTCATCTGCCTCCTCGTCGCCCTCCTCGCCTTCCCCGCACTTGGCCGGGCCGAATCTGCGCCTACCCCCGGGCCCGTCTATGTCCTGCCCATCCAAGGCGAGATTCAAAAAGGAACGGTCTACGTCGTCCGCCGGGGCGTCAAAGCCGCCCTCGAGGCCAAGGCCAGTGCCCTTGTCCTCGATATGGACACTCCAGGGGGTGAAGGAGAGGCGATGAAAGAAGTCATGGCCACGGTGGGCAAATTTGAACCGGCTGACCGGACCTACACCTATGTCAATAAAGAGGCTTTCTCGGCTGGGGCATTCATTTCCGCCGCCACCCGCCATATTTGGATGGCGCCTGGAGCAATCATTGGCGCCGCCTCCCCCGTCACTTTAGGCCAAGAGGGCCCCAAGGAACTTCCACCCAAGTTCGTTTCTGGTTACGCCGCTTTGATCCGGGCCGCGGCGGAGCAAAATGGCCACAATCCCGCCGTTTTCGATGCCATGGTCAATAAGCAGATCGGTCTGAAACTTGATGGCCAAGAAATTGTTGCGAAAGGGGATATCCTCACCCTTACAACCCAGGAGGCAACTCGTCGTTTTGGCTCCCCTGCCCGACCTCTGCTAGCCGCTGGAGTTGCCCCGAACCTAGAATCTCTGATCAACAAAACAGTTCAGCCTGGGGCGACAATTGTGCGCATCGAGCCAACCGGTTTTGAGAGCATCAGTCGCTGGATTATCACCATTTCCCCCATCCTTCTCAGCGCGGCCTTTCTTTTCGGATATCTCGAATTCAAAACACCGGGCTTCGGCCTCTTCGGAGTTTTATGTGGAATCTGTGCCTTTGTCTTTTTGTTCGGTCACTACATTGCGGGCTTATCTGGTTACGAGAACGCGCTCCTTTTACTGTTGGGCCTAGCTCTCCTCATCACCGAGCTTTTCGTTTTTCCCGGCATCTTTATTCCGGGCTTACTGGGTCTGGCCTTAATTCTTTTCGCCGCCCTGAACACCATGATCGATCGATATCCGTCCGACCCTGCCCTTCCCACCTTGACCCAGCTGAACGCTCCGGTGGTGAACTTAGCCATCGGGTTCTTTGGAGGGTTAACCGCCATTTTACTGGCTGCTCGTTTTTTGCCGGAAACTGCTCTTTTCCGTCATTTTCGTTTAAGTGCGAGCTCCCCGGCTGGAGCTGACCTGTTCGAACCTTTGCTGGAACTAAACGCCCAAGGCAGAGCTTTGACCGATCTCCGCCCCAGCGGTACGGCAGAATTCGACGGAAAAGCCTACGATGTTCTGGCGGAGGGCCAATTCATCCCGCAAGGAAACTTGGTTCAGATTGACCAGATCGAGGGGGCTACCATTTTCGTGAAAGCCAGCGTAACTTCCCCAAAAAGATCGGCCAAGAATAAGAGGTAGAGCCGATTCAATATTTCATTTCCCGATCCTCATTTTTCCTCTAAACTTATCCCATGTCTATAATACTCCTAATCGCGGTTGCCGTCGTTGGTTTGGTCTTTGCCGTAGTTCTGATCAATTTTTTCGGTCTTTGGCTTCGAGCCCTAACTTCGGGCGCTCCCGTGGGAATTCCTACCCTCATTGCCATGCGCCTCCGCGGAATTCCCAATTCGCTCATCGTCAATGCCCGCATTACCGCGGTGCGTGCTGGAATTGAAGTCACGACCGCAGAACTCGAAACCCACTTCCTCGCCGGCGGGAGCGTCGATCAGGTGATTCGTGCACTCATCGCGGCTGATAAAGCGGGGATCAAACTAGATTTCAACCGTTGCTGTGCCATCGATCTTGCGACCTCGGGGTCAGGCAAAACAGTGTTCGACGCCGTCCGCACCAGTGTAAATCCTCGGGTGATCGACTGCCCGGGTACCGATTCCGGCAAAGGCACCATTGATGGGGTCGCCAAGGATGGAATCACCGTGCTAGCTCGCGCCCGTGTTACCGTTCGCTCAAATTTAGATCGTTTTGTTGGGGGAGCTACCGAAGAAACCATTATTGCTCGTGTCGGCGAAGGCATTGTCCGAGCCATCGGCTCCAAAGAAACTTACAAAGGAGTTTTAGAGAACCCACAAGATATTTCCAAAGACGTGCTGAACCGCGGCTTGGATGCCGGAACCGCCTACGAAATTCTTTCGATCGATATTGCTGATGTAGGTGTGGGAAACAATATCGGGGCTAAATTGCAAACGGAGCAAGCGGAGGCGGATAAACAGGTCGCTCAAGCGAAGGCAGAAATGCGCCGAGCCGCCGCCGTGGCGGCGGAGCAGGAGATGCGAGCTAAAGTGGTGGAAGCAGAGGCTCAGGTCCCCCTCGCCGTTGCGGAGGCTTTCCGGAAAGGCAATCTCGGCATTATGGATTACCAGAAAATTCGCAACGTCTCAGCCGATACCGACATGCGGTCTTCCATCGCCAAAGACGCGGGTAAGCCACCCACCAAATAAGTCTCCTTGCCGTGGAATGGCTCGTACCGATTCTTTTCGTTCTGGTTAGCCTATTTCAGTGGTGGGCAAAGCGTCGTGAATTAATTGCGCCCGCCCCGCCCCAAGATGCCCGCACGCCAAACCCACCCGCGGGGGATCCACTCGATGAAGTTGGTGATCTGCTCGAGGCGCTTGGCCGGAGGCGGCACGAATCGCCCCCGCCCCCCCCGCAGCTTGAGAAAGCCCCACCCCCGCGGATTCTTCCACCCATCGAGACCGCCTTTACCTTCGCCCCGCAGGTTCCCTCCCCGCTTCCCCAGCCCCCCGCGCGCGCCCAAGCCCCCCTCTCCACTGCGGAAAACTGGGAAGTGGCTACTCTTCCTCGGCGGTGGATGAAACGTTCTCATCCATGGCCAGAGGCAATTGTTCTGGCAGAAATTCTCGCTCCACCTGTCGCCCTGCGCTGAGCAAATCCTATGGCCCGATCCAAGAATCTCCCCGTTGCACTGATTCAAATGTCCTGCACGGCCGATCCTGAGGCCAACCTGCGCGTTGCCTTAGCGCACATCGCGACGGCTGCTCGGAAAGGGGCTAAGTTGATCTGTTTGCCGGAGCTGTTTCGATCGCTCTACTTTTGCCAAAAGCAGAACTACAAAAGCTTCGAATTGGCTGAGCCGATTCCTGGCCCCACCACTGAAGTTTTAGCGGCCGTATCCAAAAAACACGGCATCACCCTTGTCGCGAGCCTTTTTGAAAAACGTGCGGGTGGACTTTATCACAACACGGCCGCCGTCTTTGGCCCGAATGGGAAGATTCTCGGCCAGTACCGAAAAATGCATATTCCCGACGATCCAGGCTTCAATGAGAAGTTTTACTTCACTCCAGGAGATACCGGCTTTCAACCGATCGATACCCCCGTCGGTCGTCTGGGGGTTTTGGTGTGCTGGGATCAGTGGTATCCCGAAGCCGCCCGCTTAATGGCTTTGCGGGGCGCCCAAATCTTAATCTATCCCACAGCCATCGGCTGGGCGCGGGGCGAGAAAAAATCGGTCTGCGAAACCCAACGAAGTGCTTGGCAAACGATTCAGCGAAGCCATGCCATTGCCAACGGTCTTTTTGTCTTGTCCATCAATCGCACCGGGCGCGAAAAGAACCTGAATTTCTGGGGAACCTCCTTCATCACGAATCCGATTGGACATGTCACCCAAGTCGCATCCACTCATCGCTCTCAGATTCTGCCAGCTTCCCTCAACCTGTCGGAAACCACCACGACCCGCCAACATTGGCCCTTTCTCAGGGATCGCCGGGTGGATGCTTACCGGGGACTGGATCAACGATTTCTCCGGTCTTGAATCAGCCCACGGCCAGCGAGAGCGTCGATTGGTCCTCCTATCGGCTGCCGGCCGAGTGGGAAAATCACGAGGCTACGTTTCTGGCCTGGCCACATAACATAGAAACTTGGCCTGGACTGCTCGAAGGAGTGGAAAAAACCTATCTTCACATCATCCAAGCCTTGCTTCCGGGTGAGAAGGTCTACCTATTGGCCAAAGATTGCCAGGCCGCGGAGCAAATACAGGAACGTATCCATCAGGAAAAGATCAGCTCTCCCAACCTGAAAGTTTTAACGATTCCCAGTGATGATGCCTGGGTTCGCGATAGTGGCCCTATTTTCGTTCTTCGCCGCGACACAAAAACTCCCCAACGAATAGCGCACGATTTTATTTTTAATAGCTGGGGTAAAAAATACGGGCCTTGGGATCTCGATGACGTGATTCCCTCGGCCGCCTGTCGGATGCTCGACATTCCGTGGGTCACCCACGACTTTGTTTTGGAAGGTGGCTCCTTGGATACCGATGGACAAGGAACCCTGCTAACGACGGAACAGTGCTTGCTGAACCGAAACCGAAATCCATCCCTCAGCCGAACCGATATCGAGGAAAGACTCGAGCGGTGGTTGGGGATTCGAAAGATTATTTGGCTCAATGATGGTCTAGAGGGCGACGATACCGACGGACATATCGATGATATCACCCGCTTTGTTGCTCCCGGAACTGTCGTGACCGTAGTCGAGCCTGACACCCAAGATGCAAACTACGCCCCTCTTCAGGAAAATCTTTCCCGCCTTCGCACGGCTCGAGACGCAAATGGGAGGCTCCTTCAGGTCATCGAGCTACCCATGCCCCCTCGATCCGACGGGCCGCACCAGCGCAATCCGGCCAGCCACGCCAACTTTTACATCGGAAACTGTGCCGTTCTCGTTCCTATTTTCGGATCCCCGACCGATTCGATCGCGCTCGATCGCCTTCGCCCTTTTTTTCCTTCTCGCAAAATTGTCGGGATCGACTGCCGTGATCTTGTCGCAGGATTGGGGGCCATTCACTGCATCACCCAGCAAATACCGGCTATTTCGTAACGGCAAACCTTCATCCTTGGCTGTTTTCGGATTCGGATCCTCGGGTTGATCCATCCCCTTACCTTCGGTAAGGTCAATCCGTGCCCAAACCCCTCCGTATTGGTCTTCCGTCTGGAAGTCTTCAAGATGCTACCCTCGAACTCTTTCGTCGGGCAGGCTACTCCATTTCCCGCGCTTCCCGTACCTATCGCCCTTCGATCGACGATCCAAACTTTGAGGTTCGGCTTCTTCGCGCGCAGGAAATCGCCGCCTATGTCCAAGATGGATTTCTCGATCTTGGCCTGACCGGAAGCGACTGGATTCAAGAGGCAAAAGCAAAAGTTCAGACCGTCTCGACCTTGCGCTTTAGTAAGGCGACGGCACAGCCCGCCCGCTGGGTCATTGCCGTGCCAAATCGCTCCTCCATTCGTCGTCCTGCCCAATTGCGTGGCAAGCGAATCGCGACGGAGGCGGTGGGGCTCGTTCGTCAATATCTCGCCCAGCACAAGATCAAGGCCAAGGTGGAGTTTTCGTGGGGGGCAACTGAGGTAAAGGTCCCCGAACTTGCCGATGCCGTGGCCGACATTACGGAGACGGGCTCGTCCTTGATTGCTAACGGGCTCCGCATCCTTGACACAATTCTCGAGTCTTACCCCCAACTCATCGCGAATCGAAATGTTTGGTCGAAACCGGCCGACCGGACGCGAATTCAAAATCTAGCCTTACTGCTGGAGGGGGCCTTGCGGGCTCGGGACCTGGTGGGTTTGAAAATGAACGTTCCTCGCCGCTGTCTTCGGGCGGTCAATGCTACCCTTTCCTCCCTGCGGGATCCCACGATCTCGCCCTTAGCTCGAGATGGATGGGTTGCGGTGGAGACGGTCATGGAAGAGAAGACGGTGCGATCTCTCATTCCCCGGTTAAAACAGATCGGGGCGGAGGGTATAATCGAGTTTCCGCTAAATAAGGTTGTCAGTTAAGCCCACAAACGCCACGATGCTTCCATGGGATCTGTCAAAAAGAAGCGGAAATCAAAAATCGCGAAGCACAAACGCCGCAAGCGTAGCCGCGCGAACCGCCATAAGAAGCGTCTGCGGTACAAGACGTAAGCTACGGGCGCTCTGCGCCCTGCTTGCCTTTGTCCCCATTTTGCTCTACGCCGCTGACCCTGCCCGGTCAGAAAGAGTCGATTCGGCTTTATCCTTCGCGGATGGTCGGCGTGCCGATGCCCTTGGCCTATCCCAGTTGGCTTTGCAGGCTTATAGTCGAGCCTTTGACGCTGACCCAACTTCCCGCCAAGCCGCCTTGGCCAAAGCAGCCTGCCTCGTCGATCTCTATCGGGGGAAGGAAGCCATTTCGATTCTGCAATCTCTCCCCTCATCTCCACAAGATGAAGCGGAGCGCTCGACCCTTCTTTGCCTTGCCCTAATTCAAGAGAAACAAGGCCCCGCCG
>LIBO01000029.1 GCA_001438005.1 Verrucomicrobia subdivision 6 bacterium BACL9 MAG-120507-bin52
CATACGGGTACCTCCGCCTTGTGGAGTGACTAATAAGGAGACATTTTTGGACCCTGTGGAAGAGGACTCGCGGACCATCAATCCTGCCTTCGCCCAATAGTCTGTATCGGACATGCTGGCGAGACGGGCGGTGATGACGAAATCACCGCTGATACTTTGCGACAGAAAATGGCACCCGTCGGCAGTCCCCCAAATATCCGCGCCAGATCCTTTCAAGGTGTAGGTGGTATTGAGATAAGTGGCGCTACCCGGAATCCCCACGTTTCCGATGTCCACTGTCTGCCAATTCGAGGGCAAGAGGCTCAACGAATATACGCCCGTGGTCACCGGACTGACGAGTAACCCGCTTCTGTAGGCCACGGCCTTGACTGTCGTGCTGGCGGTGATGGTCAAAGGTGTACTGTAAAGCGTACCCGCAGTCTCCGAGGGCGTCGTGCCATCCAGCGTGTAACGGATCGACGCGCCCGATGTGCCCGAGCTTATCGCGACCGATTGCACACTTGTGTAAGTCCCGGGGGCCAGGTTAAAGGCGGGTGCTATTGCGGAGATGGAGGAGCCCGACAAGTCGACATTGTCCAGCGTGCTTTCGCCCAGAATGTCGACCTTGTGGCTGCACACGGCCAAACCGACGGTGGCTGAGGTCGCCATATTGATCGTCTGGTTACTATCGATTTGCGACCAAGTCACGCCGTCGACTGACTGATAGGCGGAAAATCTGTTGCCCGTGCGAACCAACTTGACCCAGTGGGGCGCAGTCAGGCCTTGCACGCGGCTATTGGCCGTCTCTCCGTTCGTACTGCTCCGCCGCTGAAAAACCACCCCGCCCTCTGGCGTCACCAAAACCGCCGCATTGATCGATCCCGCTGCCGTGCTCTCTCGGATCATCACGCCGGTCTTGGCCCAGTAATCGGTATTCAGCTGGGTGGCCACCCGAGCCACGATGGTCACATCTCCATTGGCCGCTTGATACACGTAACGGAACGCGTCAGCCGCACCCTCGATGTCCGCCCCCGACCCGGCCAAGGTATACAAACCGTTGTCGTAACTCACCGTGCCAGCCACTCCCACTGTACCGATGTCAGCCGTCTGCCAAGGCGACGGTAAGCTGGTCGGAAGTGGGGGCTGACCCGAGGGTACGGAGCCGTCCACTAAGAAGAATTGGCTGGCGGTAGCCAGGCCGTTGTCCGCGTCGGGCAGGATCGTACCGTTGGCCGAACGGAGCAGGTGGCCGCCGCTGCCGTAAGCGCGCAGCACGACTGCGCCATTGGCCAGCTCAATCCACTGGAACTTTTCCCTCGCCCCGACCGTCGAACTGACCGCGCTCAAAGAATCTGTTTGTGAACTGCTGCTGACATAAAGTCCGTTGGACGCTTTAAGACTGATCAGGTTCATGCCAGAACGCTCGATCGTAAACTTGTCGTTCTGATTGCCGCTGTAGCTGGTCAAGTTCGCGACCAGATCTTCGGAGGAGTTGACCCGGATGAAGCGAGCCGAACCGTAGGCATAGATTCCCACAGTCGAGTTGTGGGTCGGAATGGTCAGGGGTGTCGCGCGGGCCGGCCAACTGCAGTCCGGGTCGTCCGGCGTCCAGACGGTGCCGGCATTGATGATCTTCTGTTTGAATCCGTCCGTCCCCGAGAGATCGTTGTCGTTGGCGCCGAGCCACTGGAATTGCATCCAACCGTTATGGTGGCTTTCGTACATGCTGTTGTACTCTTGTCCTGTCGTGTCACCCGGCCAGAATTCGGTGCAGAGCAACGCCGGATAGGTGGTACTGGTTTTGAGCAAGGAAATGGCGGTCTCCACCCCGATTTTGCTCTCGTAGCCGTGATGGGCGATGGCGGCATTGGACCAGTTGACCCCTTGGTTCTTGAGATAATTGGCCCGGTTCCGCGGATCGCTCGAGGAGTTGAGGTCGTTCGCTCCGGCGAATCCCATAAATGAACAGAGCAGGATAAGCGTGTTGGGTGCGGCGGCGCGGATAGTATTGTAAAGTGCGACTTGGTTATTCCAATCGTTTGTCGTCCAATTCCAAAGCGTGTTAGGCGCCGGTTCGTTGTGCGCTTCGTAGATGACGTGGGTCTGGTCTTTGTAGCGTGGCCCGTAGAAGTTCCAGAACCTCTGCGACCACTCCAGATTCATCTGACCGTTCTTGCCGTTGCAGCCGATGGTGATGATCAGGTAGAGGCCGGCGTCAGCGCAACGTTGGACCAAAGTGTCGCAAGCCACCGCGTTGTAGCCGATGGAATTATTGTTCCCTTCCGCACCGGCCGAGTCTCCTTCTAAGTATAAATGCAAGGCATTGAGACCGTAATTTTTGGCCAAAGCATTGAGTTGTGACTGGGTCGGAACGACCACGGGCAAGCTGCCGTAGGGGTCGCCCCCGTCGAAAGAGATGCTTACCCCGCGAAGCAAGGTCTGCTTGTCCGAGAGAATTATATTGTAGCCTAGGCTTGCATCGATTTGGGGACGACCGCGGGCGGCCCACGTTGTGCTGCCGAGCAAAATTGTGCCCAGGAGGCAAGCGAGGGAAAACGATCCGATCGTCTTCGAAGAGAAAACGCTCATGACGCAACCTCAGTCTTCATGGCTAGGAGAATACTTTCGCGAGGCTCTGGCGGCACTAACCTTGAGTCGGTGCTTCCACCAGCCTGGGGTGTGACCCAAAGCGTGTGAGCACAGGTCTTAAGTACAAACCGCTCGGAATGAGAAATCATATTCTAAACACATCCTAGGCGGGCTCTTGGAAAGTGCTAGTAGCCCTTTGGGGGGGGGTAGGGCAGTGCGGCCCAGTATCAAAAGGTCAGAAAATAAAGGTCGAAATCGATCGGGGTAAGGCCTTGATATCGGTCGCCTTGCCTTTCATCCAGAAAGTGTAATCGAGCGGTTTGTCGGATGTATTCATGACGACCGCCACCAGAGAACCGTCAGGATTGAGGAAGGCGCTGGCCAGCAGGTCCTGCCGATTGACCGAGGTAGCGACTCGTTTTGCCCCAGAAAGAACAAATTTTGAAAAGTGTCCTAAGTAGTAGTAGGAGTTGGTGTACTGAATCTCCCCCGTTTTGGTGTTGGCATGGATCGGGGCAAAGCAGAAGTTACCGACGTGATTCGGACCGCCCGTTTCGTCGAGTAAAATGTTCCAATCGGTCCAACCGACCGCGCCGGCGTTGAGGTCCCCCATGAGCGAGCGCCCATAGCGTTCACCCAAGGACCAGTCGGAGATGCGTTTTGCATCAAATCCCTCCACGCAACCCTCGGTAAACAGAAGGTTGATGTTGGGGAAAGCTTCCTTCACGCGGCTGAGGTTTTCAAACATCATCGGGCTTCCCGTCCATGTTTCGTACCAGTGAAAGCCCAGGCCCCAGACGTAGGAGGCGGCTTCTGGATCGCTCAGCAGAACGCTGGCTCGCTGATAGATCAGGTCGCGGTTGTGATCCCAAGCGATAATCTTTTTTTCGCCTAGGCCGCTCTTTTTTAAGGTAGGGCCGAGATGATTCTTGATGAAATCCCTTTCCGCCTCCGCGGTGTAGAGGCAAGACTCCCACCGCTGAACGGCCATGGGCTCATTTTGGACCGATAGGCCCCAGATCGGAATTCCCGCTTTTTCATACTCCTCGATCGTCCGAACAAAGTAGCGGGCCCAAGTTTCATAAAACTCAGGCAAGAGCTTGCCTCCTTGGACCATTTTTTTGCTGTCTTTCATCCAGGCGGGAGGACTCCAAGGACTGAGGTAAACAGGTAGGGGTTTCCCAGCGGTTTCGAGGGCAAGGCGGATCAAGGGAATCCGGAACTTGAGATCAGGGGCGATGCTAAAGCTGGCGAGAGTGGTATCCCCGTCTGAAACATAGGTGTAGCTCCCTGAGGAAAAGTCGCAGCTATGGATCGTGGTTCGGATCAGGGAGTAGGCGATTCCGTCCTGCGGGGAGAAGTAAGCCCGCAGGATTTCCTTCTGTTTCTCCGGAGGGAGTTTGGAGAAGGTCTCGGCAGCCGCATCGGTGATCGCTCCGCCGAAGCCGAGGATGGTTTGAAAGGTCTTGTCGGGATCAAGAAATACACAGGCTTGGTTCTCGCGCGGTTGGGCATAGGCCACCCAAGTTGGGGAGTTGGTTTCTTGTAGGCGGAGCTCAGTCCGAGCGGCGGTCACATAGGCTTTAGGTTGCGCCGCAACGCAGAGGGCGCCTGTGGAAATCATCCCGCAAGTCAGCAGGAGAAGAAAAAGTTGTCGAGGCGAGAGAGTCGCAATCATGTCGATACTCTGATTCGTGGCTCGCGAAAAGTCGACCCCGCGGAGAGTGACTACCCGAAAGAGTGACAACGTGAAAAGGGTACACCTGAGGGAGGCAAAGATCTTGACCGATGAAAATTGATTCTTGTTCTTGCCTGGGCGCTTGTCCAAGACAAGAGGATGAATCGAAGGCAGCTGCTGAGTTCACTGGTCGCCACCTCTCTCATCTCTCCTTTGCGGCTGGATAATGTCCACGCGGCTGAGAGTGCGAAGGACATTCCAGATCCGAAGGCGCAAGAAAAGAAAAAGGGATTCCCGGCTGACTTTCTTTGGGGCGCAGCCACAGCTGCTTACCAAGTGGAGGGAGCCTATCGAGAGGATGGAAGGGGAGCCTCTGTCTGGGACAAGTTCTGTGATACGCCGGGCCGGATTCAGGAAGGGCATACCGGAAAAGTGGCCTGTGACCACTATCATCGATTTCGGGATGACATTCAGCTGATGAAGAAGCTGGGGCTGAAGTCCTATCGATTTTCGATCTCTTGGACGCGAATTCTTCCCTCGGGTACGGGCACGGTGGAGCCCCGTGGTCTCGCCTTTTATTCCAAGCTGGTCGATGCACTGCTCGAGGCAGGCATCCGGCCCTTCTGTACCTTATTTCACTGGGACTATCCCTCGGTGCTCTTTGGCAAAGACGGTTGGCGGAATCCGGAAAGCCCACGCTGGTTTGCCGAATACTGTGCCGTGGTGGGAAAGGCCTTGGGAGATCGAGTCGAAGATTGGCTGACGCTGAATGAGCCGCAGGTCTTTGTCGCTTTGGGTCATGGGGCGGGGTTTCATGCGCCTGGGGAGAAGTACTCCATGGCGGATCAGTTAAAAATTGTCCGGCATGTCCAGTTGGCTCATGGGTTGGGTGTGCAGGCGCTGCGAGCGATTGGGGGAAAGCGGTTTCGGATCGGTTGGGCTCCCGTGGGTACCGTGCAATATCCTGCGACTTCGAATCCGGCGGATATTGAGATAGCCCAGAAATCCACCTATGGGTGCAGCGCCGGGAATCTTTTCAACAATACCCTGTGGAACGATCCAGTGATTTTCGGAAAAGTTCCCGATGCCGCCCGTGAGGCGTTTGGGAAAGATTTACCTCCGTACACCGATTCGGATCTCAAAACGATGTGCCAACCGATGGATTTCTTTGGGCTCAACCTTTATCAAGGCACCCCAGTCATTCGTGGGCCGGGAGGCAAAGAGAAAGCGGTCCCTTTTCCGCCTGGAAGTCCCCGTACCACCTTTCAATGGCCCGTGACCCCTGAAAGTCTCTACTGGGTCGTTCGCTTTCTTTATGAGAGGTATCATTTGCCCGTGGTCATCACGGAAAATGGAATGAGTATTTCCGATTGGATTGCAGAGGATGGGAAAGTTCATGACCCGCAGCGGATCGACTTCCTCAGCCGATACCTCAAGCAGTTAAAGCGTGCCGTGACCGACGGCTATCCTGTCATCGGCTACTATCACTGGACCTTTTTGGATAATTTCGAGTGGGCGGAGGGGTATCGCCAAAGGTTCGGTTTAATTTATGTGGATTTCGAGACACAGGTGCGTACGCCCAAAGACTCGTACTACTGGTATCAAGAGCAGATCCGCACGAACGGCGATCTCTTGTAGTCCGCTTTCACGATCTCTAACCCGAGCGATTCGGTCGGGGCGTCTACTCGGGCAAGCGAATGATTCCGCGGCGCAGACCAACGGTGACAGCCTCGGTGCGATCCCGAACCTTGAGTTTGGCAATGATGCTTTTTAAGTGAGCTTTGACGGTGTGTTCGGTGACCCCCATTTTATCGGCTAACTCCTTGTTGCTATCCCCTCCTACCAGGCGTTGTAAAACATCCAGCTCACGCTCCGTCAGCTTATCTTTTCCAGCGTGAGCTTCCATTTTTTTGGCAATGTCGTCTGGAATCCAGTTCTTGCCGTTCGCGACGGCCCGAAGTGCGGCGGCGAGGTCGTCCCCCGGGCTATTTTTCAAAATATATCCCACCGCGCCTGCCTCGAAAGCGGCATGAATCTCCTCGTCTCCTTGATGTGTGGTCAACATGACTATCCGTGCTTGCGGGTCGATTTGGCGAATGGCACGGGTGGCCTCCACGCCGTCGAGGAGGGGCATTCGTAAATCCATCAGGACAATCTGGGGCTGAAGTTGACGATACATTTCGACTGCCTTTTGACCGTTCTCACCTTCGCCGACGACTTTGAATCCTGCGTCCGTGCCCAAAAGAGCGCGAATTCCTGCGCGGACAACGGAGTGGTCATCCACAATGAGGATCGTGATACGATCCGCTGCATGAGTGGCAGCGGAGGACTTTTTTTGAGGGAGGTTGGCTTTCATGAGTTGGAAGAGATTTCCGGCGAAAGTACAGGTGAAATTGCAAGAGTGATGCGGACAATCGTGCCACGCGGGACTCCTTTTTCAATTTGCAAAACCGCACCAATGCGTTTGGCGCGTTCTTGCATGCCGCGAATACCAAAACCGTGGTGGGGGTCGGGCTGGCGGGCCGCCTCGGACATACCAACGCCATCATCCGTCACGCTGAGAATAATCTTTTCGGGCGACAGGATCATTTGGAGCCCGAGTTGGGAAGCCGAGGCGTGTTTCACTGCATTGGTGCCGGCCTCTTGGACGATCCGTAAAAGATTCTGTTTGAGAAAAGCCTCCAACGGGGGCAAGTCTCCCTGAACGTTGGCCTGAAAATCTAATCCGGCCGAATCGGCGCTCTGTTTCAGAACCCGGGTCATGGCCTCAATCAGGTCGAAGCTCTCCAGTGCTTGCGGAGTAAGATCCCAGATCGACCGGCGTAATTCGGCATGAGTCTGGGTAATACCCTCTTTGGCAACCTCCAGGTGATGCTTCGCTCGCTCTCCGCCCGGAGGAATTAGAGCCAAAGCGGTTTTACATTGGAGCGAAAGTCCCACCAGCGACTGTTCTAAAGTGTCGTGCAAATCCGCCGCCAAACGTGCCCGCTCGTTCAGAACCGCGTTGCGTTCCCGAATGTCACCTTGAAGGCCTAAATTTTTGGTCAAGAGGTGGCGACCCCAAAGAGAGACGGCCAAAAGGACGAGAAGCGCGACCGCGAGGGCCAGGGCAAGTCGGCGAGCGGTAAAGGGGCTGGCCGGGCGTAGAAGCGTGATGTCCGCCAAAGAAGGAACCAGAAGAAAAAAACCTTGGAAGGAGCCCTCGTGATCAGTCTGGGTGTAGCAGATCCCCTTGACGGCGATCTGGCTTCCGATTTCGAAGCGGTCGGCACGTTTCTCGGGGTAGATTTGTGTAAACTCTGCCGTGACTACGCCCTCCGAGGTTTTGACCGCCAAGGTCAACGTGGTGAAGGAGGGTTTGAGCACGCTTGGCTTTTCCAGGATATTGACGAGTTGACCTTCGATCCGCGTCAAGTCGCCGTGAAGATATCCATCCCGCAATTGTTGCACCGATTGGATGCTCTTCGGCACAACTTTCCCTTGGTTTCCTGTGGGAGAAAAAATCGCATCGACCAGGATCGGTAAACCCCGTTCGACAATGGGAAATCCAACCACCTCAATCTCATCCCCGATTTTCGGGGCAATTTCCTCGGCTAAGCGCACCTCGAGGCCGCCCGTGGCATCGCTCAAATACAGCGTGTCACCAGAGTGAAAAGTCACGATACCCTGGATCAAAAACCGCCGGCCGGGTGAGTTGTCGATCGAGTATTGGGTGATCGAGCGGATCGGGGTGGGGGGCGAGCTGCGCGGATCAGGGCTGGCCGGTTGGATAAGACGTAGGTCGTCCGAGGAAGATAGCCAAAGTTGAACGGAAACAAGACGCCGCAGGTTGTAGTTCATGCGTTTGGGAGTTGGCACTCCCGCGGTACTGATCTTGGCACCGAGAAATTTACTTATGGGGGGCTCAAAGTTACGGGGAAGCATGAGATCGACGCGGCTCGACCCCTCCACGAGGGCCAAAATCCACTGGCCAGCTTCTTTTCGGGCGGAGTGAACCCATCCCTGCACCTGAACCCTTTGCCCGTCCTCTGATCCTGTCACGAGCTGCTCAATCGATACGCTTTTGGCAGGAGGCAGGGAAGAGGAACCCACTGCTTTCCAGAGGGGTCGTCCCACGATGGGGGCAAAAGCCCCAGGCTCGGTTACCCCCGTGACCCGGAGGAGGGTTCCAGGGGTTGGAATGGGCTGAACACGTGAGTCGACAAAAACACCTGCGGATGAATCTTGAATAAAAAATTGGCCATTCCATGAGGGGTCGGCTGCCGTGACAACACCCTGAATTTGTATTGGGAGATGCTGTTGGGCTTCCTCCTCTTTGAGAGAGAGGATCTGCTGGGCCTGCGTGATGGGGGGAGGCGGTGTTGCGAAAATTGCCAAAGGGAAAAAAAGCAAGGCCAAGTAAGAAAGGGCAGAGAAGGATTTCTGCTTTTCCAAGAAAGAGAAAAAAGAGCCGCGAGATGATGGGAAGAAAAACAACAATCGAAACTATGGG
>LIBO01000030.1 GCA_001438005.1 Verrucomicrobia subdivision 6 bacterium BACL9 MAG-120507-bin52
CGACCAACTCCCTCGCTTTTTGACTAAACCCCTCCAGTTCGCTCCACGATTGGATTCCCAGTTCAGGTAAGACTCCTTCCGGCGGAAGCTCGATCGGTCGTAACGGCCAAGCCCTGGGCACCAATCCCCTCAACTCCTTGAAGTATCCCTCGCCTAATTCCTTCCGCCACCACTCCTCCAGCGGCTTCATCCAAAAGAGCGCCCACCACAACTTCTCCTCCAGATAAGCTTTGAGCGGAGCCTCCCACTTCACCCCATCCTCTTTGGCGCTGCGAATCCTCTCCAACTTCATCCAATCGAACATTTCAAAGAACCGATATGCGGCTCCTTTTTTGGGCCGATAAGTTTCCGCACTTTGCAGCCGCTCCTTTCCGACTAACCACTCCCACTCTGGCCGGTAATCCCCCGCCTCCTCCGAAATCACTACCTCTCCCTGCTCACCCAAAATCTCCTCGCCAATCGACCTCATTCCCTTCGCTCCCCCCAGAATCGAATGACCCAACTTCGAATACTCCTCCTGCAACCACGCCGTCAACCCAACCCCTCCAGGCACAGCGTCAATCTCCGTCAAAGCCCAACCGCTTTCCGTTCGGATCAGGTCCGGTCGAATCACCCGCGGGAGAGCTGCTTTCGCCGCCCGGCCCGCCCGAATCACCTCGTCTGGCTTACCGAGATCCAACCATTCCGCTACCCACCTTGGCTGATTGCCCAAGGCGCTCTCACGATAAAGCTTGTCCGCCGCCCGCTGAAAGACGGCCAGTTTTTTTCCCAACCCCTCCAACCAGCGCACCTCCTCGGTTTCCATCATCCAGGGCTGATCCGACCACCTCCAACTCTTCCCTCGAAACAAACCACCTGAGGGCATCGATTGCTGGAGCTGCTCCACCACAGCTTGCCCCCGCACCTCTTTCACTTCTGTTTCACCAACCGCCCCGCCAATTGCACCGCCGCCCGAAAACTATCCGATCGAGCCTTTCCTTTTCCGGCCAAAGCAAAAGCCGTGCCGTGATCCGGCGAACATCGAACCACCGGCAATCCAGCGGTCACATTCACCGTTTCATCAAAATCCAAAAGCTTTGCCGGAATCAGACCCTGATCGTGATATAAAGCCACCACTCCATCAAACTCACCTTGCCAAGCCCTCCGAAAGACCGCATCCGGACTCTCCGGACCAAAAAAAGCGAACTTCGTTCTTTTGCGCAGCTCCTTCACCGCTGGCTCCACGATTTTTTTCTCATCCCCACCGAATTTTCCCCCCTCTCCCGCATGGGGATTCAACCCACACACCGCGATTCTTGGCCTGCGTACCCCTAGCCTCTGTAAGGTCTCCGCCAGATGCCTCCCCGCCCTCACAATCTGTTTTGACCGAAGACCTAAAACCGCTTTTTTCAGCGAAAGATGGGTCGTTGCCAAAGCGACCCGGAGCCTCGGCCCAATCATCATCATGGTCACATCGTCTGCCTTCACCCTAAAAGCCTTCGCATAAAACTCTGTCTGCCCTGGAAAATGAAATCCCACCTTCCCCATCCACTCCTTGGAAATAGGACCATTCACCACGGCTTGAATTTCGCCCGATCGCAAAAGCCTGACACTCTCATCCAGCGCCGCCCGCGCCAGCCGCGCCCCACTCAAACTGGGTTTACCCGGCCGCTTCGTCTGGTGGCCAACCGCCCGCAAGAAAAATGGCCCCCTGAAAGTTCGCATAATTTTTTCCGCCAGTTCTGGCCCCACGCCCGCTGGATCTCCCCAGGTGATCCCCACCACAATGTTCTGCTTCCTCACAAAAACCTATCGATGTAGGCATCCCTCTTCAGGCGATCAATCCACTCCCTTTGCACCTTTTCACTTTCGGCCGCAACCAAGGTGCTCTCAATCGCTTCTCGAATACTGGTCAGCGGGGTCACCGTGGCTTTCCGAACCTCCTCCACCATCAGAATATAATACGCCGAGGCACCCTGAGCGTTGAGCAGGGTCATCAACCCGCTCGCTTGCCCTGGCCGCAACTGAAACGCCACCTCCGCTAGCTCGCGTTTTAAACCATCCCTCTCCACCCAGCCGCCATTTTCCTGAAACAGACCTCCTCCCGCCCGATTATAATCCGAATACTTCTTGGCCAACTGCGCAAAATCCACTCCCGCCTCCACTTGGGCTAGCACCTCCTTGGCCACCGCCTCAACTTCCGCCCCACTCTCTGGAGCCAAATAGATCATGCGTAGCTTCACCCGATCGGGTTGGAGAAAATCTCGCACATGTAGCTGATAATACTCCTCAATCATATGGGGCGAGATCGTGATAAACCTCTTGGCATTAATTTGGCGCATCTGCTGGACGATAAAGGTGTCCCGAATATTCTTTTTCCAATCCGCCATGGTCATTCCCCGATCCTCCAGCGTTTTCACCAAAGCTTGACGATCTCCCCCGAATTGATCCCGCACCCGCGACCTCTCCTCCCGATCAAAGTAGTAGTCGGGAAAGTTGTACCCTTTCTTTTTATAATCCTGAATGATCAATCTCGTTTCAATCAGAGAGTCTAAAACCGTTTTTCTTCGACTCCTGATTCTTTTCTTTCGCTCATCGTCCGTAATCTTGCCCGCTAACTGCTGCGCTCGAAGGTCATCCTCTTCCATTTGTGTCTGCGCCAATACCTCCCGAAAGGTGATCGCCTCACTATTGACCACCGCCGCTACCCCATTATTGACGCTATTCTGGGCCCAACCCAGCCCCGCCGTTAGCCAGCAAAGAGGAATGAGAGCGATTCGTGGGATGAGATTTAGCGCAGCCATGCTTCGAGTTGGCCAAGCTTATCGGGTGCGGTTTGACCGGTCAAACGAGGCAGTTTCGACCCCACCATCTCTAACTCCAAACCCTTCCATGCCCGGATCTTCTCCCCCTCTATCTCCAACCTCGTTACCCCGCCCAACCCTGCGGCGACACGCACCCGATGGTACGCCAGCAACAGCTCTACCTCGACCCACCAGGGCCCATATCGATCCCTCCACTGAGTCGCAATTCGCCCCAACTCCTTGAAGCTTCCCGCCTCCGACACGACCCGATAGGCCTCGATCCTCTCCCGAACCTCAGGAATATATTCGGCAGGCAGAAAGGCCCCTGCTCTCCCCTCCGCCACCTCGGCCGCTCGTAAGGTCAGAAAATCCAACCGCAAATTCACGTTGGGCGGCAGTCGCCACTCCCCTTTTTTCATCCTCGCGACCGCGGATCGTAGAAGGCGACAATACAACTCAAATCCAATCACCGCCACGTGACCGCTCTGCTCCGTCCCGAGAAGGTTCCCCGCCCCTCGGATCTCCAAATCTCTCATCGCAATTCGGTACCCAGCCCCCAACCCCCCATGCAGCCGCAAAGCCTCCACCCGCTCTCCCGCCTCCCCTTTTCGACGCTCCCGCGGAACGAGGAGCAGGGCATACGCCCGGTGCAGAGCCCGCCCCACCCGCCCTCGTAACTGGTAAAGGTCCGCTAACCCAAAGCGATCCGCCCGGTCTAGAATGATCGTATTCGCATTGGGAATATCCAACCCACTCTCAATGATGGTCGTGCAAAGCAGAACATCCGCTTTCCCCCGAACAAACTTGCCCATCGCATCTTCCAATTCCGACTCCCCCATCTGACCGTGCGCAATCGCGACCCGAATTCCCGGGAAGAGCAGCCTTAACTTGGCGGCTAGGCTCGGCAACGCCGCAATCCTATTATGTAAATAGTAGACCTGCCCGCCGCGATCCACCTCCCTCTTGATCCAATCTCGAATCAGCCGCTCATCATACTCCGCAACCACCGTTTCAATCGGGTGCCTTCCGGGCGGAGGAGTCTCAATCTGGCTTAGATCCCTTGCCCCCAGCATCGCAAGATAGAGCGTCCGCGGAATGGGCGTCGCCGAAAGAGTCAACACATCCACTCGGCGAAAGCGCTCTTTTAGCCTCTCCTTCTGCTTCACCCCAAAACGCTGCTCCTCATCAATCACCACCAGCCCCAACTGATGAAAATGCACATCGGGCGATAAAAGCCGGTGCGTCCCCACCACCACATCCACCCTGCCATCAGCCACCCCCCTGACCACCTCCCTCTGCTCGCCCACCGTCCGAAACCGGCTTAACTCCTCCACCACGATCGGCCAATCGGAGTACCTCTCTCGCAAGTTCCTCGCGTGTTGCTGCGCTAATACGGTGGTCGGCGCCAAAATCACCACCTGTTTACCCGCCATCACACTCTTAAAAGCCGCCCGAATCGCCACCTCCGTTTTTCCGTAGCCCACATCGCCGCAAATCAGACGATCCATCGGCCTGGTTCTCTCCATATCCGTTTTGGTTTCGGTGATGGCCCGCTCCTGATCCCCGGTCGGTACGTAGACAAATTCCGCCTCAAACTTTCCTTGCCACTCATGGTCCGCCGGAAAGGCCACCCCTGGCAATGCCTCCCGCTCCGCCGCCGTTCGCAGAAGCGTTGCCGCAAACTCCTCCACCGCTTTTTCCGCTTTCGCCCTAGCTTTTTCCCATCGCCCTCCTCCTAGAGTATCCAGTGTGGGTCGCTTCTTCCCCACTCCCACATACCGCGAGACCAGTACGACTCCTCCACCGGCACATAAAGTCGGCCACCATTGGCGTATTGTAGCAGCAGACACTGCCCCAATCCGCCTGGTTTATCCCCTAACCCCTCGTAGATCGCCACCCCATGCTGCAAATGCACCGCATAATCACCCAGTTTCAGCTCCCCGGAGTCGAACACGGGCCGCTTCCACTTCTCCCCCGCAAGGTTTTTTCCTCTCCGATACCCCCGCCCGGTTTCCGTCCGCCCCAAAATCTCAGCTCCGCTTAAAATCACCCACTTCGCCTCCGGCCAAGCGATCCCCTTGCTTAAACCCGATATGACGAACTCAAGTTTGCCCACCTCCTCCTTGGATAATCCGCACTCCTCCAACCAACTTTTCAATCTGTCCGATTCACCTTCATTGATCCCTGAGAGCACCACCCTCCACCCGCGCGCCAACCATGCCTTCACCTCCGCCCCAACCCGACGCCTCCTCGCCTCGGCCAACCCCGCATCGCGCATCGGCTCGCTGGCCAATCCATGCCGGGTAAAAGGATTCTCCAATCTTTGCCCCTCGCCCTCCGCCATGCAGGTCAATGTTCCCCAGCCATCCCCTAAATATTCCCGAAAGTCACTCCGACAACTCATTTGCCCAGCCTGACCCAGAAATATCGTCACCTCTCCCACCTCCCCCACGCCCACCTGCTCATGCAGATCGATCTGTCGAATCGACTCTAATCGATCCCCACCCCACTCCATTCGTACCGGCACATCCGATTGGGTGGGAAACAGATCGACGATTCCACCCCTCCGCGCCACCTCACCCCGCTCCGTCACCGTGCCCACGCTGCGATATCCCGCTCGCACTAAATCCTCGACCAACTGAAGCGGATCCAACTCCTCCCCAACCCGAATCTTACAAAGACCTTTTCGTACTGTCTCTGGGTCGGGTTGCTTGGCCCGCAACACACCCTGCGTCACGATCAATAGTGCCGGCCTCTCTTTCCCGACCAACGTTCCCAACGCTCCCAACCACTCTGCCTCCAAATCAGGATCCGGCCGAACCCCCTCCCCGCCTCGATGCATTTCCGGTATCAGGAGTGGTTTTTCCCCCCAAGCCTCCAACTCCGCCGCCATCTCCTCCTGCTCGCGCACACTTTCCACCACCACCAACCAGCCCCGCCCCCTTCGATAGTGAGCCAAAGCCACTGCCAGCAACACTTGGGCCGATTCGGGCCACTCCCCACATGAATACACCCCTCCCGCCGCACTTTGGGAAACCAACCGCTCGAAAGCTAGCGTCCCACGCAGTGCCTGAAGCTCCCTCTCTTGCCCAGATGTCTGCAAAATTCGAATGCCAAATTAGCACAAAAAAGATACCTGCCCCACCGAATCTACCCCAAGAATTTTTTTACCAACCCAACGCCGTCGAGGCCGCCGCCCTCTCCTCCTCCAACTCCGCCACCGTCGCCGCAACCTTCTTTTTGCCAAACTCATCCAAATGTACCCCTTGGACAATCTTCCACTTCCCTTTGCCCAAGGCCTCAATCGGAAAAGAGCACAGCAAACCCTTCGGCACTCCATAACTTCCATCTGAGGAAACGGCCACGCTGGTCCAGTCGCCCGGCCGTGTTCCCATATGCAGAGTTCGCACCGTATCCACCGCCGCGTGCGCCGCACTCGCGGCGCTCGATAACCCCCGCGCTTTTAACACCTCCGCCCCTCTCTGCTGGACAGAGATCAGAAAATCCCCCTCCAACCAGCTCCGATCCGGTATTACCTCGGTAGCCACCTTTCCTCCAATTCGCGCATTGGTAAAATCAGGATACATCGTGGTGGAGTGATTTCCCCAAATGGCCAACCGATCCACCTCCCGCACGGAAACCCCCGCTTTCTCCGCCAGTCTCGCCTTGGCCCGATTCTCATCCAACCGCGTCATGGCAAACCAGCGATCCGCCGGTAGTCCCTTGCCCGACTGTTGCGCAATCCAGGCATTCGTATTACAGGGATTGCCCACCACTAAAACTCTCGCATCAGAGGCCGCCACTTCGGCCAAATCCTTGCCCTGCTGGACAAAGATCTTTCCATTCAGCCCCAACAGCTCTGCCCTCTCCATCCCTGGCTTGCGCGGAATGCTCCCCACACAGAGGGTCCAGTTCGCCCCTTCAAAAGCACGTTTTGGATCGGTCGTGGCCACAATCTCCTCCACCAAAGGACAGGCCCCATCCCGCAGCTCCATCACCACCCCCTGCAAAGCTTTCTCGGCCGGAGGAACCTCCAACAGCTGTAGCCGAACTCTCTGGTCAGGTCCGAAAAGGCCACCCGAAGCAATCCGAAAGACCAGCCCATAGCCGATTTGGCCCGCTGCCCCAGTGACCGCCACTCGAATGGCCTCACTCATGGTTTTCTCATCGCCTCCGAACTACGCCCCTGCTTTTTACCCTCCCCCGGCCCAATCGCATTCGTTGGATAGGGTTGAAATTTAAAAATCACCTCCCCCGGCTTGGCGACTCCCAAGGTGTCGCGCGAGATCCTCTCCACGGTATAGGGATCATCTTTCAGGCGGGTCGATTCATCCTGAAGATCTGCCAGCTCCTGCTTTTTTTCTTCAAGTTCGCGCTGCATTTTTGCCGCCGACAGTTTGATCGTTTCCCCTTTTTTCCAAGCTGGATAAAAAAGCGCCAAAACAATCGCCACAAAAAGCAGTCCCACCATGGCATAAGCCCAAGGCTGGAGAACGCGCCAATAGTGTCCCTGGGCACGTGCCTGCCCTACCCCACGAGGATCAAACAGTCTTGAGTTGCCCGCCATAAATCGCCTTGTCCCCAAGTTCCTCCTCGATTCTCAAAAGGCGATTATATTTTGCCAGTCGGTCGGACCGCGAAAAGGAACCCGTTTTGATCTGACCCGCGTTCGTGGCCACCGCGAGATCGGCGATCGTCGAATCTTCCGTCTCCCCGCTTCGGTGACTCATTACGGCCGAATAGCCGGCCGACCGCGCCAACGCAATCGCCTCCAAAGTTTCGCTCAAACTGCCAATCTGGTTAACCTTCACCAGAATCGAGTTTGCGATCTTCTCTCGAATCCCGCGTTGCAAAAATTCCACATTCGTCACGAAAAGATCATCCCCGACCAGCTGGGTATTGGCCCCCATCTTCTCCGTCAGGATCTTCCATCCGTCCCAATCCTCCTCCGCTGTTCCATCCTCGATCGAAAGAATCGGATACTTCTTCTGGAGCCCCACATAAAAGTCGACCAATTCACTCGCCTTCAAACGCCTCTGATCCGACTTCTTAAAAACATACTCTTTCGTTTTGCTGTCGAAAAATTCGCTGCTGGCCACATCCAGGGCAAAAAAGACCTGCTCCCCCAAACGGTAGCCAGCTTTCTCCACCGCTTCCGCGATCACCCCAAGTGCCGCCTCGGTCGACTCCAACCTCGGCGCAAAACCACCCTCATCCCCGACCGCTGTCCCTAGCTTTCGATCGTGCAGAATTTTCTTCAACGTCGCAAAAATTTCCGCCCCACAACGCAACGCCTCCCGAAATGAGGGCAGCCCCTTCGGGACAATCATGAACTCCTGAAAATCAATCGGCGCATCCGAGTGTGCGCCCCCGTTGATAATGTTGGCCATAGGAACAGGCAGGACGGTCGCTTTTTCGCCCCCCAACCAGCGGTACAAGGGTTGCCCATGGGCCGAGGCCGCCGCTCTGGCCGCCGCCAAAGAAACTCCGAGAATCGCATTCGCCCCCAAAGATTTTTTATTTTTTGTTCCGTCCAAATCAATCATGATCCGATCCACGCCTCGCGTGTCGGCCGCATCTCGGCCCACCAGCGCCGGGGCAATCTTCGTTTTCACATTGGCAACCGCCTGCAGCACCCCTTTGCCGCCATACCGTTTCGCATCCCCATCCCTTAACTCCAATGCTTCATGAATCCCCGTGCTGGCTCCACTGGGCACCATCGCAGATCCCATCACCCCACCTT
>LIBO01000031.1 GCA_001438005.1 Verrucomicrobia subdivision 6 bacterium BACL9 MAG-120507-bin52
CCATCTCTGCCCAGCCGATCACATCTTCTAACTCACTTACCTTTTCCAAAGGCCCGTTCCTAACGTTTACCTCCGTCGCACTGTTTGATCCCGAGGCGAACTCATCCAGATCGACCCAATCGATCAACGCATCGATCAGCGACGAGGAGGTGCTCAAATTCACCTCCCAACCCGCAAAAAGATTCTGCAAGACGGCTCGGGCCACTCCTTTGTCCCCCAATAAAAGCGCATTGATATTCAGTTTTCCCGCCTCCCCACTCATATCCTGCGTATCAATCGTAAATTTTATCGGTACTTTATTTTTTCCCACCTTCCAACTCTCCTGCAGACGGCCACTCAACTGCTCGGACGCCATTTTCATATCTCCCGGCAACAACCCCGGATGCATCGCCATCTGGATACCCGACTCCGCCACCAACATCGCCCTCGCATTTTGTAATGCCGCAATCTCCTGGTCTAACTGCCGCTGCATGATCGCCGCCAGCCCCAGCATCGCGGTCGCGATCAGGCTCACCGCCCAAAGCACGATGATCAAAGCCACCCCGCTCGAACTTTTTAACTCGTAGACCCTTTTCATGATTTACCCATTAGTGTTGGTTACTGTCGCGATCACCGAGCGCGTCACCGGATCCAGCGGGGCCTGTCCCGTCGGGCCCATTCCCGCTGGAATCCAAAACGTTCCCACATTCGTCAAAGTCGTTTTTCCCGCTTTTCTCTCCAGCGTCAGCCTCAAATAAGCGGGCTTCACCGGTTCGTTCCAATCGGGCCGATTCATCTTCTCCTGATTCCGCGGATCCCCCGCCGCCCAAACCAGGCTCTTCAGATCCCCCATCAACCGAAACTCGTTCACCTCCGGTTTCTCCGGCCTTGGAGTGTTTGTCTTTATCAATGATTCCACCATCCACAACTCCCTCCCATCCCCCGAAGGCGCTTTCCGTAACTCAAACCCCAAAACCCGCACCCCATCGTACTGCATTGGAAAAATCGCCATCGGTGCGTTTATCACCACCAACTCATATCCTCTCTGCCCACCTCGATTCTCCAACGACACCTGCGAATTGATCGATAGATCCAGACACAACTGCCGCACCAAGGCGAACAGACCGCTCACCTCCCGACTTCGTAAGCTCGCCTGCGCCGACGCGTTTGCCCCCAAGACCGAAAATTGGACCATCTGAAAGATCACTCCAAAGATCAGCACCAAGATCGTCAACCCAAGGGTGACCTCGATCAGCGTAAACCCCCTGCTCACTCTGAAAAAATCTTTCATCTCTGGGGCCACATCAGTAACGAAATACTTTCCAAAGGCGCTCCCTTTTTCGTCGTGGCCTGAATCTGCACTTCCCACCACCCCCCCAAGCGCCGAGGTGCCGCACTATTATTAGTCCCAGGCAGTTCGATCGGTGGATCGATCGGATTCACCGCCGCCTTTAAGAAAAAAACCCCGTCATCCTCCACCGCCCGAAACTCTCTTCTCGTAGGCTGAAGATTATTGGTCACCGCCAAGATTCGCGCGGCGCACGATTCCACCGCCTGCCTCCGCATCCCCGTGCGTAAGAGCTCCACGTTGATTCCAATCACCTCATTCAGGGCAACGGTAAACCCCACCGCCGCAAAGGCGAAAACTGCCACCGCCAACATCACTTCAATCAACGTAAAAGAGGAGTCCCCACGCCTTTTTGCTGGTCTCACTTTTTCACCCTCGGTTCCGTCACGCTCTCCCCCGTCAACGCACTAAAAGAAAACTGCTCCTCATTCTCGTTGTGTTTCAAAAGCACCCGGATCGGCTCAACCACCCCGCCTCCCGTGATCAACCACTGGTAATCCTCCGGCGTAGTCCACCCATTCCGCCCCTTCGACCGATTCAAAGGAGTTACGATCATCATCTCGACCCCAGTTGGAAATGCCTCTCCGCCCACGGCCTCCTTATTTAAAAGAATCCGTTGGGCAACCCCACTTTGTAATGCCACCTCCCGCCCCTTTCCGGCCCGATCCTCGAAAAGTCTCCGCGCTGTTTCCAGATCCCGATCCCCGCCCGTGGAAGAGAGAAACACCACCGCACCCCCCATAAACACCACCGCAATTCCTACCGCCAGCATGATCTCCAGCAGTGTGAATCCCCCCTTCCCAATCCCTCTTGGCCGCCGCATCATCCGGCCCTTCCCACCAGCTTACTTCGAGCTGATATCGTCGCCCTTGCCCCCATCGTCTTTGCGATCCGGACCCGTGGAATAGACGCGAAAACCTTTCGCGGAGGAGGCATCCACTTTGTACTTGTACTCCTGACCCCACGGATCTTTGGGTAACTCCTCAAAACCTTTTCCCGTTCCCACCAAAGCTTGCAACCCAGCCGACTGCGCTAACGGAACCCCACCGTTCTTCATCTCATACATCCGCACCTGCGTAATAATCGCCTGTAGATCCCCCCGGGCCCGCTGCTCCTTGGCAAACTCCAGATTTCCCGTCAGCATAAAGATGGCCGATCCCATCAGTACGGTGATGATGCCCACCACCAACATGATTTCGATCAGGGTGAATCCAGCCGTTCTGGCGAAACGTCGTTGCTTCCAACAGTTTGGTTTCATTCTGGCCTCAATCCTACGACCCTACTGCCAGATGACAATCCTGTCCGTAACTGCAGATGTGCCTTTTTTTCGACAAACTTTTCCACCCCTTTTTCTAAAACAGGAAGCGAAACCTGAGAAATGACCACGGATGGCTTGGCCACCGCCGGCGGCGCCGCCAGCTCCTGACTCGCCTCGCCAAAAACCACCTGCAAACGCACTGCCCTCACCGTGATGGCTCCAGCCGAGCTGCTCTGCCAATCCACCTGATTTTCCCCCCGGCGCAAAAGCCCCACCGGCACATACGCCACCACCTTCCGCCAACCCCCATACTTTAAACTTTGCCCAATCGCTCCTTGCCGAAACCCAGGGTCATCGAGCCCAGGAAGCTCCGCCGCCACTCCCGTCAGATTGCTACCATTCACCGCCACCCACGGCTCCTCCCCTGGCGCTAATCCCGCCACTTGCGCTTCCAAACGCCCATAGGCAGGGGAACCCGCAATCGGAGCCACAAAACGCACCGGATTTTGGGCATCAATTTTAATCGGCCCCTCATCCAACACCGCATCCATCACCCGCCCCTTATCCTCATCCATCGGCCGATGCCGCCCCCCTCCATGCATTTCATCCCCGGGCAACACTTTTCCTGCGGGGGTTAAATACAAACCCGAAGGCGCGGCCCAACCCGCCGCCAAAACCAAAGGCTCCACCCAAGCTAACTCCACCCGCTCCACCACCGAATCTCCCCCGGTTGACTCGACAATCAGCTGACCCGGCCCACCCAAACTACCCCGCTCAATCAGCAAAGTCCGCTGGTGCAAAGACGCTGCCTTCTCAAACAAATTACTACACAAGGTGACCGACCGACCGGCCCCTTGCCAAATCACCCGGGCAAACCCGTCCTCGGGCTCCCGAAACACCACGGTCATCGCCAACTTCGAATCCCCCGCCGGCGGTCGCAACTGCACTTTCCAAATCGACATCTGCAACCCCCGCTGCGTGCTAACCGGTCCCGCCCAACCGGGCAGAGGATCGGTCGACCGCTTGACATCCCAGACCGCGGGAGGGATTGCGTGTCCAGGAGGCGCCTCTGCTGTGCCGAGCGATCCCGCCCACATCAGAAAGAAAAGCCACCCCATTCGGGCCAGACGATTGGTCCACTTCCTCACTCCAACTACTTAGACAGGAAACCCTCACTTTCCTCGGCTCCCCCCACCTCTTGCTCACCCCCTGCGTCAACAACCCTCGAACCAGCCCGAATAAGTTATTAGAGGCTTTTTCGCATTCCCGACATCGCCCCAAAGATACTGGTGATGATCGAGTACACCACCACGCCCACCACCAGTGCGATCACCACAATAATCACCGGTTGAATCAACGCCGTAATCCTCTGAATCTTTCGGTCCATGTCTTTTTCAAAACGCGCTCCCGCCTTATCCAGCGCCTTCGACAAATCCCCCGTCTGCTCCCCTACCGCCACCAGATCCAAAAACATATCGGAAAACCCACCCACCTGGCGCAAAGCCCGGCTCAAAGAGTATCCCTCCGAAATCTGCACCGACGCTTTTTCCAATCGTAACCGATAGTAGGAGTTCGGCGTGGCCTGGGTCACTAACTGCATCGCTTGCAACAGGGTCACTCCATTCGTCAACAGATTTGCCAAAGTCTGGCTGAACTGCGCATAGAAAGCCGCCTCGAGCACCGCTCCCGCTACCGGAATCTTCATCCGAGCCTGATCCCACCAGACCCGACCGAGCGGCTTCTGAATCCATTGCCAAAAAACCAACCCCCCCAGCGCCAAGCTCAACGCCAGCAACCATCCGTAGTGAATTAAAAAATAGCTCGTTCCCAACAAAAGCTTCGTCACCAACGGGGTCGTTTCCGGCGATTTACTGAAGAGACTTTCCAATTGGGGAACCAAAACCACCACGAACAGCACCATCAGCAGGATTCCCGCCCCACTAACAAACATCGGGTAGATCAACGCCTGAATCACCCGCCCCTTCAAATCGCTCAGTTTTTTTAAGTACAAAACCTGCCTCTTTAGAATCGAGCCCAAAGCCCCGCTCACCTCTCCCGCCGCCACCAAGTTGCAGTACAGATCGGAAAAACTCGCCGAAGCTGACTTCAGCGCCCGCGATAGGCTCGTCCCCTCCCGCACCTGATTTCGCAAACTTTGCGAGACCGCTTTCAGTGCCGAGGCCTCCGATCTCTGCTCCATCATTTTCAGCGCCCCCTCCAGCTGCAACCCTGCGTCCAGCAGGTCTCCCAACTCCTCCGTAAAAGCAATAATCTGTGCCTCACTCATCGGTTGCTCCACCGCATACCCACCGGCACCTCCCTCCGCCCCACCCGCCACCACTGCCCCCTCCTCAACCAATTTTAGGGGTCGCAGCCGAAGTTTGCCTAAGTGCGCTAGCGCCTCCTGCCGGCTTTTCGCCTCAAGTTTCCCTGCCGTTCGCCCACCCCCCGCCACCAAAGCCTCGTAGGCAAACGTCCCCACCTCAACCCTCCTTGCTCTTCGACGCATCCACCACTGTCACCCGCAACACCTCCTCAATCGTCGTCGTTCCCTCCGCCACCTTCTCCCAACCATCATCCCGCAAATTCCGCATCCCCTGCGATTTGGCCGCCTCTTTCAAGGCCGCATTCGTCGCCTTCGCCGTTATCATTTCTTGCAGTAGAGGAGTGACCAAACAGATTTCAAAGATCGCTCGCCGGCCCTGATAACCCGTTTGCCGGCAACGGTCACAGCCCACCGCCCGATGCGCCGTCTTCGCTTTTTCCAGCGGAATTCCGATGTCCTTTAAATACTGCTCCGAATATTCGGCCGGTTCACAACACCAGGGACAAAGCACCCTCACCAACCGTTGCGCGATAAACGCCCGCACCGAAGATCCCACCAAAAACGGCTCGATGCCCATGTCCACCAATCGTGTAATTCCCCCAATCGCGTCGTTGGTGTGCAAGGTCGAGAAAACCAAGTGACCCGTCAACGCCGCTCGAATGGCGATTTCGGTCGTTTCCACATCCCGCATCTCACCCACCATCACCACATTTGGATCTCCACGCAAAATACTCCGAAGCCCCGCCGCAAAGGTCAGATTGATCTCCGGTTTGACCGCAATCTGCACCACCCCTGGAATCTTGTTCTCCACCGGATCCTCAATCGTCACAATGCGCCGGTCTTTCGTGTTTAGGGACGCCAAAAAGGTATAAAGCGTAGTTGATTTTCCTGACCCGGTGGGACCCGTGATCAAAACAATGCCGTTCGGCAAAGCCAAAAGATTCCGGACGCTCGCCTCATGAGTTTCACTCAATCCCATTTGGGCAAAATCAAATCTCTGCTGCCCCAACAAACGCAGACTGATCGACTCCCCCGTCACCGACGGAATCGTGGCGATACGCACGTCAATCGGTCTTCCCTCAAACTCCAGGTTGATACGACCGTCTTGGGGCAACCTCCTCTCGGCAATATCCAAATGCGCCATGATCTTGATCCGCGAAATCAGGGAGGCTTGGAACAGCTTGATCCGAGGGGGAACTGGAATATTCCGCAACACTCCGTCGATGCGGTAGCGCACCTGCAGATCATCCTCCAACGGTTCAATATGGATATCCGTTGCCCGCTCCTGGAGTGCTTCCCGGATGATCTGGTTGACGAACTTAATCACCGACGCCTCCGAATCATTCTCATCCAAGATAGTCGTTTCCTGCTCCAAATCGTTCGCCGCCGCAAACTCCCCGCCCGCCTCCATAATCTCATCGAACGTCTCCGCCCCCACCCCGTACCCGCCTCGCAACCCATCCAATACCGCTCTCCTCGGCGCCAACATCCAATGGGTATCTCCACCCCAAAAACCGGCCAATGCTTGCCTGGCCAAATGATCAAACGGATCAAAACAAAGAACGGGCAACGGTTCCCCCTCTGCCGGAGTCACCGGTAACAAACGGTGACGCAACGCAATTCTCGCCGGAAACTTGTCCCGTAATGGAGCGGGAATGGGCGGAATCTCCCCATCCCAAACCGGTAATCCCAACGACTCCCCTAATTTATGAGCAAAAACTTTCTCATCCACTTGACCCGTCTCCAACAAGGCATTCACCATCGATCGCTGCTCCACTGAAGCATCCACCACCGCTTTTTCGCAAACCGGCAAATCCTTGGCCCCCGACTGTTGGGCCAGCTGCAGCAAGGATTCAGTTAGGCTCATACCGTTAAAACCTTCGCCAGTCTCTCTGGGTTCAGCCCCAAAAGCTCCTTTGTGACAAACCGCCCATCTTCCCGAATCAGTTTTCCATCAAAAAGGATTTTTCCTCCCCCATGCGCCCGATCCTGCAGATTCACCAAATCCCAATGAATTTGCGATCGATTCCCATTGTCCGCCTCCTCGTACGCTTGACCCGGCGTAAAGTGAAATGACCCGGCAATCTTTTCATCAAAGAGAATATCCCGGATTGGATCACGAATGTAGGGATTCAATCCTAAAGAAAATTCCCCCACATACCTCGCCCCCTCGTCGCTGGAGAAGATTTCCTCTAAATCCCGACTCCGTTCCGCCGCGGTTGCCTTGATAATCTTACCCTTGGCAAATCGTAAACAGACCCGATCAAATGGCATCCCGCGATAGACCGCCGGCGCATTAAAGGTCACCTGTCCCTCCACACTCGTTTTTACCGGCGCGGTAAACACCTCCCCATCCGGAATATTTCTCTCCCCCACACAAGGAATCACCCCGATTTTACGAATGGAAAAACGCAGGTCCGTTCCCGGACCCAAGATCTGGACCCGATCGGTCCTCTTCATTAAAGACACCAGCGGCTTTACCGCATGGGACATCTTCCGATAATCCAAATTGCAAACCTTGAAATAAAGATCCGTGAACGCCTCCGTGCTCATCCCGGCCGCCTGCGCCATCGCCGGGGTCGGCCAACGTAAAACAACCCAGCGAGTATGATTAATCCGATAATCGGAAATCGGCCGCAGAATCTTCCCCGCCATTTTTTGTTTCTCCGCCGGTACGTCGCTCGACTCGAAGCTGTTTTGCGAACCCCGCAGCGCGATAAACGCCTGCATCGTTTTCATCCAAGCCAGCTCATGCTTGCCCGAAAGCTTTAGACCTGCTTCGGTCACCCCTCGCCCGATCTCTCTCGAAATCCGACCCGAGGAGATGCGGACACACGGCTCCGCCCCACGCGCTCGCACCGCCCGAATCAGCGCCACCACAAAATCTTCCGGAATCTCCGCCACATCAATCCATACTCGGTCACCCCGCCGCAACGCAGTCGAGTACCCCGTCAGAACCTCCGCCAGCCGGGCGTACCGCGGATCGCTCATCGGAAACTTCCCCCCCTTGGCCAGAAGGAGTACGCTAAAGGCAGATGAAGGGTCATCTTGATAAGTTTCAACCAGTTGCCCTTTTTGGCAAGCTATCGGGCGTATTTCTCTTTACCGTGGCCGGCTTAACTTGGGCCGAACCCATCCCCGCCAGCCTGTCAGGTGTTGCCACCATCCAGCTCAAAAACAGTGATACGCCACAAAATCTGGGCGGAATGGACCTCGTCCTGGCGCCCGTTTCGGTCATTCCCGAAATTCGTCGGTTGAGAATGGAGACATGGCGCACGGATGGCTTAGCCATCCAAAGAAAACCAGACGGGGAGGAGCAACCCGTCGGCATTAAAATTGACTTTGCCGACGGCTACAAAAATCTCGACCTCAAAGCCCTCAGCCAAGCCGCGGCCAACGCCGCCACCGCTCGCACCCGTACCGCCACCAATGGAACATTCACCTTCTCCAATATTCCGGCGGGGCGACACGCACTTTATGCCCAATATAAAAGTCGTTACGCTGTGGCCTACTGGCTGCTCGAAATCGATCTGAAACTAGGCCAACCCAACACCATCGACCTTTCCCAAACCAACGCCGCCGAAAT
>LIBO01000032.1 GCA_001438005.1 Verrucomicrobia subdivision 6 bacterium BACL9 MAG-120507-bin52
GGCCGGTGTAAAGGCAGGTAGCGTTCGCGGCGGAAATTTTCCACGTGGCTTGCTGAAATAGCTCGAAAAGAACGCCGGTGGTCGAGGGGATTTCCGGGACGATGAGGTTTAATTTTCCGAAGGCAGGGTTGCTGATGTGGTGATCGATGACGATGTCGATCGGCTGAGGCCACGAGAGCGTTTTCTGCCCGAGCCGATCGCGGGTGGAGGTGTCGAGGGCGACGAGGCAGTCGGTTTCGGGAGGGAGTTGGGAGGGAAGATCGAGAACCCGTTCCGACCCAGGGAGAAATTGGTACATGGGGATCATTCCGCCCTCAACGAAAAGGGAGGGTCGTTGGCCTCGGTCCCTCAAAGCGTGACCGAGGGCAAGTAGGCTGCCAAAAGCGTCTCCGTCGGGGCGAATATGGGCGAGAAGGACGGGGTTTTTGGCGGCAGCCAGGCGATCGATAATCTTTTGGGTGAGGGCCTTGTCCACGATTTGAATTTAGAAAATGGGAGGGGGGAAGTCGAGCATGGCACGGCCTACTTGCGGTAAGTCCTTGGCGGGAGTAAAGTGTGACCATGAAAGTATTTCGAGTTTACCTAGCGGCGGCCCTGCTTTTCGGGGTGGCCGGTTTGGCTTCGGCCGTGGCTTGCCCGAACTGTAAGTACAGTTTCTCGCAGGAGGATGGGGCGGTGGGGTCGAAAATCGTGGCCAAGGACCTAAATTCAGTCGGATTGGGTTTCGGGTGGAGCGTGCTGTTTATGATGGCGGCGCCGGCCTCAGTCGCGGGTGGATTGGTTTGGCTAGTGGTATCGAACGGGCGCAACGGCTCTGGCAGCGGGTCGAAGTAATTCGTCGCCTCGGGGCCGGCCTATGACCCTGCGAGAGTTTGCGAAATTAACGGGCCCGGCCAAAGGGGCGGTGCGGGCTCAGCTCGTCGCACGAAAAGAGCAGACGGCGCGAAATGGAAAACCTTTTCTGCGGGTGGAGTTAGCGGATGAAACGGAGCGGTTGGGGTTGAATATGTTTTCCGGTTCGAGCGCGTATGAGTATTTCCAATCGGCCGAGGTGGGAGAGTGCCTGGAGCTGACGGGGGTCTTTGGGCCGAGCGACTACGGTCCAAACGTGGAGAGTCCATCGGCGAGGGGATTGAAGCCGAACGAGGTGGAGGCCTTTTTTGACGGGGGGGAAGAGAGGAAAGCGCAAATTCAGAAAGCGTGGGACAGCTGTCTGCAGTGGTCGGGGGAGATGCACGATCCTAGGCTGCGTTGGGTCTGTCAGAGGGCTTTGCAAAAGTATGCGGAGAAGTGGAGGCGGGCGGCCGCGGCCAGAAAAAATCATCACGCGAGACGGGGAGGATTGATGGATCACACCACGCAGATGTGGCGGGTGGCGCGGGCTTTGGCCCCGCTGTATCCGGAGGTGGATGGAGATCTTTTGTGTGCGGGGGTGCTGTTTCACGATATCGGAAAACTTTGGGAGAATGATACGGGGGAGAGAGGGTTTGGATCGGTGCCGAGTCGGCGAGGGGAGATGATTGGGCACATTTCTTTGGGGGTGGAGGTGGCGAACGCATTGTGGCGGGAGGGGGAGTTGGCCGAGGGGAAAGCGTGGGCGGAGTTGAAACCCGCTTCGGAGGAGTTACGGGATCATCTTTTGCATCTGATTGCGTCCCACCATGGGACGAAGGAGTTTGGCTCTCCCGTCGCACCGAAGACGCCCGAGGCATTTCTGTTGCACCATATCGACAACATCGACGCGAAGATGGAGATGTTGCGGTTAAGCTACGCGCGGGGGAAGGAGGAGGGGACGGGGTTATTGGAGGCGCACCGACCTCTGGAGGGGCCGTTGCCCTGGCCGATCAGTGGGAGGGTCATCGGCCCAGGAGAGTGATGTTTGATGATTACAATTTGACATCTGATGCATAAAGTGATACCAAGCAGGGATGAGGACAACTTTAGATTTGGCGAAGCCGGTTTTGGAGGAGTTGAAGGCATGGCAGAAGAGAGAGGGAAGAACTTTGGGGGAGTTGGCGTCGCAACTTTTGGCGGAGGGGTTGAGGGCGAAAAAAAAGAGTGGAGTGCGGGAGGACGGGCCTCGGCTGCAGTGGCGGAGTCAGCCGATGGGGGCGAAAATTAATCTGCACGACAAGGATGCGGTTTTTCGGGCGATGGGGGAGGGATGAGCTATTCGGTGGATGTGAATCTTCTGGTCTTTGCCTCCAATGAAGGTTCGCCTGAACAGAGGGCAGCAAAAAAATTTTTAGGGGAGCGAGAGGAGGATCCGGACCTCTTTTGCCTGACTTGGTTGGTGCTCTGTGGGTACCAAAGGATTGTGACGCATCCCTCCATTTTTCGTCATCCTCTCGATCCGAGAAAAGCTTGGGCCAATGTGAGGGACCTTCTCGCCTGGCCGCGGGTGCGGGTGATTGGGGAGGAGGAGAGTTTTGCGGAAGATTTCGCGAGAATGACGGAAAAGATGGCTTTGCGAGGGAATGGGGTTTCGGATGCGCATCTGGCCACGATTTTGCGGCAGCACGGGGTGAATCGAATTTATAGTGCGGACACCGATTTTCGGAAGTACTCGTTTTTGGAGGTGATCAATCCGTTGGAATCATGAGATTGGCGATGATCACTTTTGGGTTTCTGCTGGTGGCGCAGACTGTGAGAGCGTATGAATCGGCCTATCCGATGACGGAGGTGGGGGTGTGTGAGATCAAGACACTGCCGGCGGGGGTGGTGTTGCGGGCGAGGTCGGAGAAGGAGTATTTTCGGGAGAACAACGGTCTCTTTCGCAAACTATTTGAAGCGATTCAGCAGAATCAGGTGCCGATGACGACGCCGGTGGAGGCGGGGATCCGGCCAGGGACGATGGTGTTTTATCTCGATCCAAAGTCAGCCGAGAGATCGGATTTACGCTTGGGGGGTGGAGTAGAGAGGTTGGAGAGGAAGGAGAGAGTGGTGGCTTCGGTGGGAATTCGGGGTGGATATTCGAAGGAGAGTTTTGCGGAGAATTCGGAAACAATCGAAAAGTGGCTGAAGGAGCAAGCGGGGTGGAGGCGGGTGGGGGAACCTTACGCGGTGTATTGGAATAGTCCTTTTGTCATCTGGTTTTTGAAAAGGTCGGAGGTACACCTCCCGGTGGAAAAGGTGGAGCTGGATTCGACACAACAGAGGTAATTTGGCATCCCAAAACTCTGCCGAGCAGCCTTTCAGCGCGGTCGGGAAAATTTTTTAAAAAAAGAGCGAACCCTTTTGGGTTTTGGGTAGTTTCATCTATAGGATGAAGTTCCTATTGTCGCGGTTAGTCCAAGTAGGGCTTCTTTTGCCTTTGGGGGGTAGTCTTCTGGCTCACCCTGGGCATGAGGAGGAGGTGAGCACAGCGGCGGGTGGGGCGGCTGGTTTGCCTGCCCCTCAGGTGAGCATTACGGAAGAGGGCGGATATCGGGTGATCAAGGCCAACGGGGTGCCGAACCACGAGATGGGTCAATTTCCTGGTCCCAGATGTCCGAACGTGGCTTCGGCACAGAGTTACACTTTCCGCATGCCCCTTCATCCGAAAACCAATGCAACTTTTACCAAGCTGAAGCAGCAACCGATTGGGGTGGCCATAAATGGTGTGCCCATCGATCCGGGAACGGCGGAGTATTGGAAGAACGACCGAACTTCAGGCTGGCACATCGAGGCCATTGGCGGAGGTAAGAGTCTTGGGTTGGATCGAAACCATGCTCACGTGCAGCGCAACGGGGCGTATCACTACCACGGAATTCCCACAGGTCTCCTTTCTACCCTGAGCGGGAATGGGGATCCGAAACTGATCGGGTATGCGGCGGATGGATTTCCGATTTATGCCCAAACCTCCGAAAACCGATCCAGCTACCAATTAAAAAAAGGATCGCGACCTTCGGGCACGTCCGGTCCGGGTGGGACTTATGACGGAACGTATGAGGCAGATTATGAATTTGCTCAAGGTTCGGGGGATCTGGACGAGGCCAATGGGAAAACGGGGGTGACCTCGGAATACCCAGAGGGGACGTACTACTATGTGGCCACGGCAGAATTTCCTTTTTATCCGCGAATGATGAAGGGAACGCCGGATGCGAGTTTTCGGCGAGGCCCGCTTGGAGGAGGTCCTGGTGGGGGCAGTCCGATGAAGGGGGCGGGTGGCGCTGGGGGACAACAGGGGGCGAAATCTGGAGGCACGGGCCAGTCGAGCCGAGGAGGGCCGATCCAGAGATTTGATAAAAATGGAGATGGAAAGATTTCGATGGAGGAGGCACCTCCGCCGATGAAGACCAACTTTGCCCAGCATGACACCAATGGAGATGGGTTGATCGATTCGGAAGAGGCGAAGTCCCTGCCAACTCCGGGAAGGCAGGGAGGTGGACCTGGGGGCGGGGGTCAACCTGCGCAGTGAGGGTTTTTTGGTTTATTCTTCTCCTTGATTTGGGTTGGGTGGGGCTGGTTTCCGCGCATCGGATCGAAAATGTGGATTATCAGGCGATGAAAAAGAAGGCTTCGGCGCAGAGAGGCTCCGTGCCAAAAAGTGCCGAACCTTTTCTCAAGTTTCCCGAGACGGCTCTGGTGGATTGGGATGAAAAGTATCTCTACCTAGGGTCGGAGGGTCTGCCCGATCATCCGATGATGATCGGCATCACGGCCTGGCAACAGCAGGTGCCGCTGCCTCAATCCTATTATTTGGGAAATGCTTGGTCGATTCCGCTGCAGCCAGTTCCGGCCAAAGTTGGGCTGTCGGCCAAGACGAACTTTTTTAGGGGGGCGATTGCTCTGGCAGCGAATGGGATTCCGATTTTCAATCCGATCAAGAACGATGGAAGGACGGATACCTATTTGGCGGGGGAGCTGGATGAGTACGGAGGGCACTGCGGTCGAGCGGATGATTATCACTACCACGTCGCTCCTTGGCATCTGGCCGAAAGACTGGGGCCGAACTTGCCTTTGGCTTATGCCTTGGATGGATATCCCATCTATGGGTTGACTGAGCCAGATGGAGGAAGTTTGGCCGGTCTAGACTCTTTTCACGGTCACACGAATACGGCGGGTGAGTATCACTATCACGCCAGTAAAAGTTACCCCTATATCAATGGGGGATTTCACGGAGAGGTATCGATCGGTGGTGGGCAAGTGGAGCCTCAGCCCAGGGCCAACCCCGTGCGGGAAGCAGGGAAGCCTTTGCCGGGAGCCAAGATTACGGGCTTTGAAATGTCGGCGGATAAGAAAAAATATCAGCTGGAATACGTGCAAAACGGAAAGAAAGGGAGTGTGAGCTATAAGATTCTTTCCGGCGGAGATGTTCATTTCACCTTCAAAAATCCGGATGGAACGACATCCGAATCGAGCGGAAAGCAGGGGCGCAAAGGTGGGGGTGGGAACCGGCCGCCACCGCCGAACGGGAATCAGCGACCGGGAGGGCCGCCGGTGGAGGCGAACGGTCAACCCCGGAAGCCATGGATCGAAAATCATCTCAAGGAGATGGATCGGGATCAGGATGGAAAATTAAGCCGAGAGGAGATGATGCTGGAGGTGAGTAAGACTTTCAGAGGCTACGACGCGGATCGAGATGGGAACATTCGTCAGGGGGAGGCGAACGGACCAGGGGTGCGGTCATCCATGGCTGGATTTGTGAAACAGCATTTTTCCGAGGTCGATGGGAATAGCGACGGATCAATTTCTTTGGAGGAGCTGAAGGCGGTCGCGATGAAAATGTGGCAGAAGTATTCGCAGGGGGTGGGCTTTTGATTTACCCACTCCCGCCCCCAGGAAATCGATGAATCGAATTTTCTTTCTATCGCTGGTCCTTCTCACCGGTTGGGTTTTCGGGGCAACGGAAAGACCCAATGTGATGATTGTGGTGGCGGATGATGAGGGCTGGGGGGATATCGGGTGGAACAATCCTGAGGTAAAGACGCCGAACCTAGACAAGCTCGCGGCCGAGGGAGTGAGGTTGGAGCGTTTTTATGTGAACCCGATTTGTAGCGTCACTCGGGCCGCTCTGATGACCGGAATGCACACTCTTCGGACCGGGGTGGAGAATTTTAGTGGGTTAGACTTAAAATATCAGACACTTCCTCAGGCTCTGCACGATGCAGGGTATCAAACTTGGATGTGTGGGAAATGGCATTTGGGAGGGGATCAGGAGAACAGTCTCTCCGGTCCAGAATATCTTCCAACCGCTCGTGGATTCGATCATCACTACGGCCTTTTGGGAGGAGCGGTCGATTACAACACCCACAGGAAGCCGAGAACGCAGGAGCTGGATTGGTGGCGAAATGGTCAACCCGTCGAGGAGGTGGGTTATTCAACCGATCTTTTGGCGAATGAGGCGATCGGCTTAATGCAGAAGCGCGACAAAAACCGGCCGTTCCTCCTTTATCTGGCCTTCAACGCAATTCACGGTCCGATTTCCGCACCGCCCGGGCAGACCGCTGGAGCTCGGGGACGGGGAAGGGAGACCCTGCTCGCTGCGATGAGCGGTTTGGATTCAGCCGTGGGGCGCGTGGTGGAGGAGTTGGAGAGGCAGGGATTAAGAAAAAAAACGCTCATCATCTTTTTCTCGGATAATGGGGGGGATATCACAAAAGGTTCGACGAACCTAAATCTGCGGGAAGGGAAAGGAACAGTTTTTGAGGGAGGCATACGTGTTCCTGCAGCAATGAACTGGCCGGGGGTCCTAGCCGCAGGTCAGAAGAGCGAGCAATTCCTCTGTGTGGCGGATCTTTTCCCCACCATTTTGGATGTGACGGGGGTGAAAATGGCCTCTCCGCCAAGTTTTGATGGAAAAGATATTTGGCCTGCCTTGAAGGAAGCGCGGACGACAGAGCACCCTGTCTTTTTTATGGGGAACAAAGAGATCGCAATTTTCCGACCTCCTTGGAAGTTGATTACCTCCCGTCAAGGGCAGGGGGCATCGCCGATGTTATTCGATGTGGTGTCCGATCCGTCCGAGAAGAACGATCTTTCCGCCCAGCAGCCGGAAATCGTGCAGGAACTTACGCAAGCATTCCAAATGTATGCAAAGGATATCCCCCAGAAAGCACGGCGAGGACTCGGCGGCACGGGAGGTGGCGCAAAGAAACGGCCACCTGGCCCGCAAAACTAGGGAAGAAGTTTGCCGACAAGAGCGCTGAGGGCCCGATTGTCGGCGCGGCCAGCGGCTTTGGCTTGGCAGGCTTTCATGACGGCGCCCATCGCCTTTTTGTCCGTCGCACCCAGTTCGGCAATGACCGCTTTCACCAGTTTTTCAAGATCGGCCTCGGACATCGCAGCGGGCAGGTAGGCTTCAAGAATTTTCATCTCGGCTTTTTCTTTGGTGGCTTGTTCGGGCCGGCCACCTTTTTCAAAAGCTTCAATCGAGTCCTGCCGTTTTTTGATTTCCTTCCGAACAGCGGCCAAAACATCATCATCTTTGGCCTCACCGTCCGCCCCATACTTTTCAATGACGGCGTATTTGATAGCTGATTTCAGCATACGCAGAACGCCAAGGCGGTCGGCCTCCTTCGCTTTCATGGCTTCTTTGATCTGTTCGTCGATTTTGAGGGCGAGGGTCATGGTCTTACTCAACCACCGAGAAGGTGGGGGTCAAATGGTAAGCACACAATCTTTGCGATAGCGGATGCAGATGGATAGAGTGGGGTATGAGTTTTTGGCCGGAAAGTCGAGATGCCCGATTGGCTTTGGGCTGGATTGGGGCGATCACGCTATTTCGATTATGGTTTGCCCCCCATCTGGATCTGGTGGGGGATGAAGCGCACTACTGGGAGTGCGGGCGTGAACTGGATTGGAATCATTACGGCAAGGGGCCGGGAGCAGCTTTCGTCATTTGGGTCTTCACCACTCTTTTGGGAGATCATGTTTGGGCTTTGAGACTTCCCGCGGTTTTACTGTCGGCGGGGACGGGGTGGATGATTTTTGTTTTGGGGCAAAAGATGTACAGCGAGCGAGTGGGGTTGGTTGCGGTGGTGGCGGCCTCGGTCATGCCTCTTTTTGCCATCGGCAGTATTTTGATGACGATTGATCCGCTGAGTGTTTTTTTCTGGGTGGCGGCGGCGCTGTCGTTCTGGTCGGGGGTACAGACCGACCAAAAGAGGTGGTGGATGTTAACCGGCCTGTGGATTGGGTTGGGATTTCAGGCCAAATACACCAACGCGGCCGAGCTGATCTCTTTCGCCCTATTTCTCCTCTTTGTCCCAGAAAAACGACGACTCCTACTTTCAGGCAAGATGTTTCTGCTGCTGGGAACGTTTGCCATTTTGGCTTTGCCGATCGTTTTCTGGAATGCCTTTTACGGATGGATTACAGCGATGCACCTTTTTGAGGGAGGGGACTTGGACCGGGGATTCAAAGTGAATTGGGGTAAGTTTGCTGGCTTTTGGCTTTTGCAGGCGATCGTGGTTTCTCCCGTTCTCTTTCTCATGATGCTGG
>LIBO01000033.1 GCA_001438005.1 Verrucomicrobia subdivision 6 bacterium BACL9 MAG-120507-bin52
GAATCTGAGGCTGAATTCCAATCTCGCGGAGTTTGGCCACACTCTGTTGGGTTGGCTTTGACTTCAGTTCCCCCGCCGCCTTGATAAAGGGAACCAGGGTGACGTGGATGAAGAGGCAGTGGGAAGGACCCGTTTCAATCGCAAACTGTCGCAGAGCTTCGAGGAAGGGAAGCCCCTCAATATCCCCGGTGGTCCCTCCGATTTCCGTAATCAAGATATCGCAATTCTCGTGTTGGCCCATGTGGCGAAGACGATTTTTAATTTCGTCCGTCACGTGGGGAATGACCTGAACTGTTTTTCCAAGATAATCACCTCTGCGCTCTTTTCTTAAAACTTCTTCGTAGACTTGGCCTGCGGTCAGATTGTGCCTTCGGGTGAGGTGGCAGGAGGTGAAGCGCTCATAGTGGCCTAAGTCGAGGTCAGTCTCTGCGCCATCCTCTAAAACATAGACCTCGCCGTGTTGATAAGGACTCATGGTTCCCGGATCCACATTGAGATAAGGGTCAAACTTCATTAACCCAACCTTGAGGCCTCGCCGTTCTAAAAGGGTGCCGAGGGCTGCCGCCGTCAGCCCCTTGCCCAAAGAGCTGATCACGCCGCCCGTAATAAAGATGTATTTCATTTGGAGATAGTTGTGGCGCGGTCTGCCAGGGCACGTTCCGCGCGCAACACGTCCCCCGGCGTGTCCACACCGACGAACTTGAAGTTAAGCGTCAGAACTTGAATCGCAATCCCGTTCTCGAGCGCTCTCAGTTGCTCGAGTCGTTCTCGTTTTTCACCATCCGAGGGAGGGAGGAGGACCAGTTGTTGAAGAGTGGTTGGACGATAGGCATAGAGCCCAACGTGCTGGAAGTGGTTCCTGTTTTTCTCCTCAGGTGAAACCTTGCGCGAGAAGGAAGTGGCTTTCCCGTTAGAGTCGATCGTGACTTTGACAATATCGGGTCGATCAACGTCGTCTGGATCGTGCAGGGGAGTGGCAATTGTGGCCATGCTGAATTCGGCTCCAAGACCTTGGACAATTTGGTCCAGAAGGGCGCCCCGAATTAAGGGCTCATCGCCTTGAAGATTGAGAACCCAGTCGGCCTTCTCGTTCGCGACAGCTTCTGCTACCCGATCGGTGCCGGAGGGATGATCCGCTCGGGTCATGACAACCTCAGCCCCAAAAGAGGTGGCAACTTGGGCAATTTTTGAATCGTCGGTCGCCACGACGATCTTTTGAATTAATTTCGACTCTTTGGCCCCCTCCCAGACCCACTGGAGAAGGGGTTTACCTAGAATCAGGGCGAGTGGCTTTCCCGGAAACCGAGTGGAGGCATGACGTGCAGGAATGACCGCGATGACACGGGGATGATGCATGGGTTCCTTAGGCTTTCTGTAGAATCCAGTTCACTGCGGCAGGCCAATCGGTCGCAGAGTAGGTGGCGAGGCGAGAGGCGTCTTGAAGTTCATCAGCGGGAACGCAAAGTTTAAGCAAGATCGTCCGACAACCCGCGTTTTGTCCTGATTGAATATCGCTGAGTCGATTTCCGACCATAAAAGATTGAGAGAGATCGATCGAAAGAGTGGACGCGGCTTCCTGAATCATTTTCGGGGAGGGTTTACGGTACTCATCGTACGGATCTCCCGGAGCAGCAAAGCAGTGGCCATAGCGAGCAAAGATGGGGCCTCCCCCTAAAAGTTCCTCCATGCGGGAATCGACCGCGCGGACCTGCTCTTTGGTGATCAGGCCGCGACCTACCCCAGATTGATTGGAGATCACTATCAGAGTTAGGTTTTGGCGTCTGAGTTCCTGAACGGCTGCGGCCGCTCCAGGCATGAGTTCGACTAGGGAAGGGTCGCCGAGGTAGGGAACGTTTACGATTAACGTGTCGTCGCGGTCGAGAAATACGGCCCTTTTACCCATGGTGGCGGGCGGCCTCGGTTAGCTCTTCCGATGTCACGGTCGCCGTGCCCAATTTTCCGACCACGATGCCTGCGGCGAAATTCGCCGCTTCGGCGGCGACATGACCCGAAAGATTTGCTGCCAGACCCGCAGCGAGCACGGAGATAACGGTATCGCCCGCGCCGGACACGTCGTACACCTCACGAGCTCGACTGGGAATGTGGTGAGGTTTCTGACCGCTCTGAAAAAGGATCATTCCATTTTCCCCTAGGGTGAGAAGGAGGTAGCGACACGACCATCGGAGAAGAAGTTCCTCTCCAGCTGAAATCCAATCTTCTTTTCGGTTGGAGTCGGGCTGACCGAGGGCACTGAAAGCTTCGGCTCGGTTTGGTTTGACCAGTGTGGCGCCCTGCCAGTCGAGCGGGTTGTGGATATTGGGATCGACGAGTGAGGGGATGTCATACTTTTGGGATGCGGTAAAAAGAGTTTCGACAAAATCCTGGTCGAAGAGGCCTTTCCCGTAATCTTCGAGAATGAGGGCATCGCAATGGGGCAGGAGGTGAAGGCTTTTCTTGAGCACAGCGGCTCTTTCTTTATGGGTCAGGCGCTCGGGCGACTCGCGATCGACGCGGACAACTTGCTGATGTCGGGCTAAGACCCTTGTTTTTCGGATCGTGGGGAACGCGGAAGATCGGCAGATCCCAGATGTGCCGATTTTTGCGTGGCGGAGGAGTTGCAGCAAACGATCTCCCGAACTGTCTTGTCCAATGCTACCGGACAACTCGGCGTGAATTCCGAGCGAGGCAAGATTTCGTCCAACATTGGCCGATCCACCCGGGTAAGAGTTTTCCTTTTCGACATGCACCACTGGGACAGGAGCTTCGGGTGAGATTCGTGTGACATGGCCGTAGATGAATTCATCGAGCATTAAATCCCCCACGACGAGAATTCGCAGGCGACGAAACTTCTTGAGCGTCGTCCTGAGTTGGGCGGGGGAGAGATGATTTCTGGCAAGGAGAAGCACCTCAAGATAGTGCCGAATCGGACCGATTTGATCAACGCTCCCCTTAACCGTTTCGACCTACGACCCCAAATCGTAAAAACGGCCTCGTAAAGCATTACCTATCAACTACTTATTCGACCTACGACCCCAAGCAAGTAGTTGATAATCAGGGGGTTGCGGGGCGGTTTTTGCGAGGTGCGAGGGGAGGAGGGGGTAAAATCCAGCTTTGGTGAAGGTCGGAAAGGGGATAGTAATGGGTTGTGTTGTTCGACTATCACATGCACACGCCCCTTTGTGGCCACGCGGTGGGGCATCCGCGGGAGTATGCGGCTGAGGCCATCCGCAAAGGCCTGCAAGAGATCGGATTTTCCGAGCACAATCCTATGCCCTCCAAATTTGACGACTGGCGGATGGATCTAATCGACTTTCCGGAGTATATCCGCTTGGTGGAAGAAGCTCGGGCGGAGTTTCCCCAACTTCCCATCCGCCTCGGTCTCGAGTGCGATTTTATTCCCGGGAAAGAGGGGTGGATCCGAGAGTTGGCCAAAAAAGCGGATTTCGACTACTTCATCGGATCGGTTCACTACATCACCCCCGATTGGGATGTGGACAATCCTCTAAAGCTGTCGCGTTGGAATGATCAGCCGGTCGAAGAGGTGTGGGCGAAATATTTTAAAGCACTCGCTCAGGCCGCCCAAAGCGGGCTTTTTGACTTCATGGCTCATCCCGACCTAGTGAAGAAGTTTGGTCATCGGCCGAAAGGAGATTTACGACCCTATTACAAAGATACGCTCGATGCGATCGAGGCGGCGGGAATCGCCATGGAAGTGAGTACGGCAGGACTTCGAAAAGAGGTGAGGGAGATCTATCCCTCCAAGACATTTATTGAGGAGGCTTTCCGCAGAAAAATTCCGATTCTTATCTCCTCCGATGCACACGCTCCTGCAGAAGTGGGTTATGAGTTCGATCGAGCAGTTGCACTGGTTCAAGAGGTTGGGTATCGAGAGCTGTCCAGTTTTCGCGGTCGAAAAAGGGTCTCGATGCCATTGGGATAAGGTTGTGAGAGGGCTCCTCTTTGCTTTGGGGTCGATCGTTTTCTTTATTTCTTCTGCTAGTGCAGCCACTTGGTGGGAGGCCCACCCTGACCCAGCTACTTGGGCTCATGAGAAATTATTGCTAGGCGACACGCTTCGGTCTGAATTTACGAAAAAGAAACCTTCTGATATTCAGCCAGGAAGCGACGAGGCAGAGCAGTTTCGTCTGTGGCAGTGGCTTGACTGGGCCCGCACCGATTTCACGCCCGAGGAAGTTTTAGCTTTCCGGGCTTTAGGGGAAAACTCCGAACTTCGGCGAGCCGTTTTGGAAAACATCCGACCAGAGGATCATCAGGATGAGGTCCTTAAAATACTTCTTCAGATGCAAATCGCTTGTCCGAATTGTCTCCAAGAGCTTCCACGTCTTGCTGTGGCTTTTGCCCTTGTTTTTGATCAGCCCTTTCCCAAAAGATGGCCTCACCGTCAGGTTGCGGCCGATACAGTTCCCACCGAGCCGGTCGATTCCGTAGCCCGATTGCAGTTGATGACAGAGTTACAACGGGCCCGAAGATTTCTTACCGATTTAAGGGATTTTACGGTGAATGAGTTAAAGTTCGTTATCGATCATCCTCTGGTTGCCTCGGAGATGGAGTGGGCAAGAAAGAATGTCACGGCCAGCCGAAGTGGATTCGGCAAGGTCTTTAGCTCGATTCGTTACGACATTCCTCGTTATGAAGCGAATCAACTGGTTTGGCCCTACCCCGCTTACACCTTCTCGGAAATCCGATCCAAGGGGGGAATCTGTGTCGACCAAGCTTACTTTGCTGCGAATACGGGAAAGGCAAAGGGATTGCCCACCCTTTATTTTTCCGGGCAAGGGGATGATGGCGGACACGCCTGGTTTGGATTCATGGATTCACCAGGTCATTGGAAGACCGACTGTGGGCGGTACGAGTCTCAAAACTACCCCGTGGGCAACGCGATGGATCCTCAAGTATGGCAGCCTATTTCAGATACCGAGCTTACCTTTCTAGCAAAAGGCAGAGAGAGGTCGTCGGCCCATCAGCAAGCAAAGCTACTTACCGATATAGGAAAGACGTTGGAAAAGAGTGATCCAGATCGATGGTTGGAAGCAGCGCTGCTTGTTCAGCCTGAATATTTGCCTGCGTGGAAGGCGCAGGGCGAGCTACTGGATGGTGGGAAAGCATCTCCTGAAAAACAGGTGGAGTTTTGGAAGAAGTACATAAAGCGGTTTTCAATCTACCCCGACTTAAAGGTTGTCGGCCAAGAGAAGCTACTCCAGTTAGCGAAAGAGAGGGGGGATGAAGCGGCAGTGAAGAGTCTTTCCCGGCAAATTCTGGTTCAAAACCGAACCCGCCGCTTTGATTTGGGAATCGGGGCCGCCGCCATGGAGGTGGGTGAAAAGATCGAGGCTGGAAAGTGGTCGGAGGCGGAAACGGCCTTCCGCAGGGCGCTTCGCGAATTCAAGGGTCAGGCCGGGGGGAATCTTTACTACGGGCTTATTGTTCCATTTGTGGAAGCAGCATTAGCGGAGGGGCAGGGCCCCATCGCCAAAAGTTCGCTGGTAGAAGCGAAGCGTATTTTACGTCCCACGAAGGATAGCTTGGTCGGCAGATCTTTTATGGAACTTGAGAAGAAGGTATCTGCGGAGCTGAAAAAGAAATAATGAACTTATTCGTGCTCTCTTTGAGCGCCTCAATCCGAGGAAGAGCGAAACTACGCGGCGATGATTGGTTGTATCGGCAAGGATGTGGGTCGCGATCTGCAAAAAATCCAAGACCTCGGCATGGACGACAAAAAGCAGCGAAAATAAATCTGGCGACTTAGCACGTTAAACTTAACCTCAAAAAGATACTTTCAGACTCTGCCACGCATTATGACCATCTTCTCATTCCTGCTTTTCACCGCCCTCGCTTCGGGCCTAACTTGGTTTTTTACTCGTAAGGACGAGGCCCAAAGTTCCGACGGCTTTTTTCTGGGGGGGCGCTCACTCACTTTTCCGATCATCGCCGGCTCATTGCTGCTGACGAATCTTTCGACTGAGCAGATGGTCGGCCTCAATGGCTCTGCCTATGCCCATGGGCTCAGCGTGATGGCTTGGGAGGTGTTGGCTGTCGTTGCCCTGGTCATCATGGCGCTGTTTTTCCTGCCACGTTTCCTTCGCACGGGGATCACTACGGTGCCGCAGTTTTTAGAAAAGCGTTTCGACCGCACGACGCAAAGTATCGCCAACATGATTTTCCTTCTAGCCTACACTTTTCTCCTTATCCCACTCATTCTCTACACGGGAGCCGTCGGCTTGATCAGTATGGTCGACCTTCAGGCTCTGACTGGCATCAAGGAATACACCACTCTCTTGGCGGGCACAGTGGTTTTGATCGGTGTCATGGGGATGCTCTATGCGCGATTCGGCGGGTTACGCACCCTCGCCGTGCTGGATACGATCAATGGGGTGGGTCTGCTGGTCGGCGGTTTGCTGGTCGGCTACTACGCGCTCAATGCCCTAGGCCATAGCCAAGGAATCGGGGCCGGATGGGAAGCGCTCAAGACAGGTCAACCGGACCGCATGAACTCGATGGGAGCGGAAGGGTCGGAAGTCCCTTTTTCGACCCTATTCACCGGTGTGGCTCTTTTGAATCTTTTCTACTGGTGCACGAATCAGCAGATCATTCAGCGCACGTTTGGTGCCTCCAGCCTTGCGGAAGGCCAGAAAGGCGTCTTGCTAACCGGTGCGCTGAAGTTGCTCGGCCCCCTGTACCTCGTGCTGCCGGGGCTTGCGGCTTACCAGATCTATCAAGGGCAAGGCCTTCCGAACGACCAAGCCTATGGAACGCTGGTGAAGGATCTCTTGCCGCAGCACCTGACCGGATTCTTCGCCGCGGTCATGGTGGGCGCTATCCTCAGCTCCTTCAACGCCGCGCTGAATAGCACGTCAGCCCTTTTCTCGATCGGTCTTTACAAGCACGTGATCAATCCCGCGGGTTCGGAGGAACAAACTGTCCGAGCGGCGAAATGGTTCGTCGTCACGGTGGCCATCGCCTCGATGCTCGGAGCGCCGCTTCTCATGGGGCAGGACACCATCTTCGGATACCTACAGAAAATGAATGCGATCTATTTCATTCCAATCTTTGCGGTGGTGGTGGTCGGAATGTTACACCCGCGCGTACCTGCCTTCGCGGCCTCCATTGCCATGGTCGCTGGCATCGTTTTGATATCGGTTGGCTATTTTGTCAAACCAGTTGCGGACGCAATTGCGGCGGCGAACATCCACGGCTTCCATTTTATCAGTATCGTTTTTGCTCTCCTTGTTGTGTTCTTACTGGTCATGGGTACCGTTGCCCCGAGCGCCACCGCATGGCAGATCAAGACGGACAACAATATCGATCTCACCCCTTGGAAGGGTGCTTGGTGGGCCGGCGCCGCACTTGTCCTTCTAGTTGTCGGTATCTACGTCGCCTTCGCGGGATGAAACAAAAAGGCGAGGGGTCTAAGCTAGCCTCCGTTCTGAAACTTGCCGCGAACGCCTACGCCCCAGTGGACGCCACTTCGATTTCCACCGGCAATTGGCTGGATGCAACCCAGTGTAGCTCCAGTCTTTTCCTCTATAACCAACACAGTGGGCTCTTTCTGGGGATCCAGCATTCCTCTTTTCGACAAACCTAAAGCGAGATTATGATTCATCATTTCCCCACTCGCCCGATTTTATTATGAAAAAACTCCACGGGCTCGCGGCCTTTGTCGCCACTGAATTTGAAAAGGTCTACGGCCGTCCGCCTCGCTGGATCGCTGCCGCCCCGGGTCGAGTGAATATCATTGGCGAGCACACCGATTACAACGATGGATTCGTCCTACCGATGGCTATCGAGTTTTACAGTGTGATGGCGGCTGACCGACCGGTGGATGGCAGTGAGGTCATTACGCTACGCAGCACCCTGGAGGCCGATGCGGTAACGATTGATCTTTCCCGACCCGTCGTACCAGGCGTGCCGAAATGGGGAAATTACCCTCGGGGCGTCGTCGCCGGTTTTCAGGCGCTCGGCATCCAGCCAGGAGGTCTCGACGTGCTTCTTCATTCCACCGTGCCGCTGGGTAGCGGCTTGAGCAGCAGCGCCGCTCTCGAAGTCTGCACCGCGACACTGCTCGAAGCGGTCACGGGCACGACTCTTGATCCCGTCGAGAAAGCGCTGCTCTGCCAGAAGGCCGAGCACGACTTCGCAGGGGTCCCTTGTGGTATCATGGACCAGTTCATCTCTGCCCTCGGACGCGAAAGTCACCTACTCCTGCTGGACTGCCGTACTCGAAAAACCGAGATCGTCCCGATGCAGGACG
>LIBO01000034.1 GCA_001438005.1 Verrucomicrobia subdivision 6 bacterium BACL9 MAG-120507-bin52
GGCCGATGGAATCCTGCTGGATTTAGGCATCTCCTCCCCCCAGGTGGATCAGGCGGAACGGGGATTTAGTTTTCAGCAAAGCGGACCATTGGATATGCGAATGGATTCCACCGCAGGCACAACGGCGGCCGATTTGGTTAACAACCTCTCGGAGCCAGAACTTAGGAATCTTTTGCGGGACGGTGGGGAGGATCGGGATCCGGGAAAAATTGCGCGGGCGATAGTTCGTGCCCGGCCCCTCGCAACCACGGTGGATCTGGCGACGGCGGTGTGCCGAGCGACCCGCCCGGCCCATCCCGGGATCAAGCATCCGGCCACGCGCACTTTTCTGGCGTTGCGGCGAGCGGTGAACCGGGAGGGGGAAGTTTTGCAGCAAGCCTTGGCCGCCGTACCGAAAGTTTTAAGAGCGGGAGGGCGTCTGGCGGTTTTGACCTATCACTCGGCGGAGGATCGGGTGGTGAAGCACTGGATCCGGGGTCATGCCGAGGAGGAAAAGCGTGAGATGGGCATGGCCTTCGGCCAGCCGAATCCCGAGCGGTGGGTGAAGGTGCTGGAGGAGGAGGTTCCGAGCGAGGAAGAGATTGCGAGAAATCCGCGGGCGCGGAGTGCGCGTTTACGGGGAGCGGAACGTTTGCCGGAGGGATCGAAATGAGCCGGAATCAAATTCGACGGACGAATCAGGTAGGAGGAACGCAGCTGGTGCGCGTTCTGGTAGGGGCAGGTTTGGGGACTTGTTTGGTGGTGGCCTTTGTCTTGCTGCACGTGGCCAATATTCGAGCCGCCGCTGATTTAAAAAAATTAGAGACAGCACGGGCGAAGCAGGAGGACGTTTTAAAATCGGCCCGCTTGTTGGCCGAGCGGTTGCGTTCCCCCCGCAACCTGACGGAGCGAGCCCAGCAGATGAATTTAGGTCTCATCAGCGTGAGTCAACTGGAGATCGTGGAGGCGCCGACTCGGAAGGATTGGCAAGCGACTGGTTTGGCGAAGGAGGCCCGTTGAATCCGCGCCGGCGCATCATGGGGGTAACGCTGGGCTTTGCTTTCTGCTTTACGGTCGTGTCCTGCAAGTTGATTTGGATTCAGCTGGTCAAGCAGGAGAGCTATCGCGAACAGGCGATCCGTGCCCATACGAGGGGAGAGCCCGTGCCGGCCCAGCGGGGATCGATCTTGGATGTGAGCGGTCGGGTACTGGCGCAAAGCATGCCTTGGATTGAGGTTCGTTTGGACGGCAAAATTTTGGCCCAGCGTCCGCAGGAGTTACCCCAGCTGGCTTCGATTTTAGGAGTTTCCTCGGAGTGGCTGAAGGGGCAGGCGGATCCGGAAAAACGGTATCAGAAAATTGCGGAGGGGATTAGTGCGGAGACCGAGGCCAAGCTTCGGGCGAATCGGATCCAATCGATCTGTCTGGAACGAAAGTTGGTGCGAAATTATCCGAATGGCTCGGAAACAGCGCAGGTTTTGGGGTACGTCAATCTGCAGGAGGTGACCCTAGCGGGAATGCAGAAGCCTTTGGCGATGGAGGTGGGGGAGGCGGGGGTGGAAAAATCGATGGATCGATATTTACGAGGCGTGGCGGGCGAGCGGCGAATTATTCACGACGCCGTCCGGCGAGAGATTCCCTATTTTCGCTTAAGTGATCGTCCGGCCCGAGACGGGTATCATGTGGTTTTGACGGTGGATCAAGGGATCCAGCATGTGGTGGAGCGGGAGGCGGATCTTTTGCAGGAAACGTATGCCCCCGAAAGTTTGCAGATTGTGGTGATTCGTCCAGGGACGGGGGAAATCTTAGCGATGGCGAGTCGCCCGACTTTTGATCCCAATCAGCGAAAGACGTATGAGTCGGCGGCGGTGAAGGATCGACCGATTGCGGACACGTATGAACCCGGATCGACTTTTAAAATCGTGACGTTGGCCGCGGGACTGAATGAAAAGATCGTCGATCTAGACAGCACATTCTTTTGCGAGAACGGGGAAATGTTTTATGCCGGTTCCTCTTTGACGGATCATGACCCGTATGGAGTGTTAACGCTGCGGGAGGTGGTGGCAAAATCGAGCAACATCGGAATGGCCAAATTAGCGATTCAGTTGGGGGAGGAGAAGTTGTACGAGTACGCTCGGCTCTTTGGGTTCGGACAAAAAGCGCAAAAAGGGGAAGGGGCACTGCCGGGGGAGGAGGCTGGATTGTTGCGGCCGACGAAACGATGGAGCAAGACTTCGATCACTCGAATCCCCATGGGGTATGAGGTGGCGGCTACCAATTTGCAGATGGCGATGGCCTACGGGGCGATTGCCAACGGCGGGAAAAGGATGGAGCCCAGAATCATCAAGGCGGTGGTGGATCGGGACAATCGGGTGGTGTTGCAATTTTTACCCAAAGTGGTTTGTCAGGCGGTTCGGCCTGGGGCGGCGGCCAAAATGGTGGAGGCGTTGCGGGGGGTGGTGAGCAAGGAGGGAACAGCCGAGGCCGCGCAGGTTCCAGGGTACGAGGTCGCGGGAAAAACGGGGACGACCCGCAAGGTCGTGCAGGGAAATTATGCGGAGGGAAAGTATCGCTCCTCCTTCATTGGTTTTTTACCGGCGGAAAAGCCTGAATTTTTGATTTCGATTCTGGTGGATGAGCCGAAAGGCAAGGTTTACTACGGGGGCAAGGTGGCGGGTCCTTCGTTCAAGAACATTGCCACCCAAGTGGCCGAGCAGTTGCACTTAAACCGAGGAAGTTCGGTGGTGGCGAAACGAGGGGCTCTATGAAGCTGGCGGAGGTGATGAAGGGGGTGGTGGTGAAAGAGTGGCAAGGGGGACGGGAGGCGGAAATTTCGGGTTTGGCCTACGATTCAAAACAGGTGGGCCGTGGATCGCTCTTCTGCACTTGGAAGGGGCGAAAAAGCGATGGGCACGCTTTTATTTCCGATGCCGTGCAGCGTGGGGCGGTGGCGGTGGTGGCCGAGAAGAAAATTCCAGAAGCGATCGTACCCAGAATTCGAGTGGAGAGTGGCCGACGCGCGTTGGGTCGGATGGCGGCCAATTTTTATGGACATCCGTCGCAGGAGGTTCGGGTGATTGGTTTGACGGGAACGAACGGAAAGACCTCCACGGCGCTGTTGCTCCAGACTTTATTTCAAGCGGGTGGTTTGCAGTGCGGCTATTTGGGCACAGTGGGAAATGATGTGGGCAAGGGGCGCCAACCGGCTCGGCAGACCACGCCCGAGGCGTTGGATTTGCAGGCGCTCTTGGCGGAGATGCGGGAAAATGGGTGTCGAGCGGCGACGATGGAGGTGAGCTCGCACGCCTTGGAGCAGGGCAGGACGGAGGGAGTCAATTTTGCGGGGGCGATCTTTACCAATCTAGGGAGAGATCACTTGGACTATCACGGAACGATGGAGGCGTACGAGTCGGCCAAGGGGAAATTGTTCGAAGGTCTGACCGAGGGGGCTTTTGCGGTGATTCCGCAAGAGGATCCATCGGGGGTGAGAATGGTGGCGAGGTGTCGTCCGGGGGTGCGGGTGATGACGTACGGGGTGGAGAGGGGCGATGTGTTTACAAAAAATCTGAAGATGGGGATGGGCGGAAGCTCCTTTACCCTATGCACGACGGAGGGGGAGGTGGCGGCCACCTTGCCTTGGCTGGGGCGCTTCAATGTGTCGAACGCTTTGGCGGCGGCGGCGGCGGCGATGCAGTCGGGTTGGTCGGCGGAAAGGGTGGCGGCGGGATTGGGACGTGCGCCGGCGGTGCCGGGAAGAATGGAGAAGGTGGCGCATGCAGGAGATATTTCGGTTTTGGTGGATTACGCGCACACCGCTGATGCGGTGGCCGCCTCGTTGAGAACGTTGAAGCCTTTGACGCAGGGGTCTCTCTGGGTGGTTTTCGGCGCGGGTGGAGATCGGGATGCGGGCAAGCGTTCCGGGATGGCGGCCGAGGCGGCGAAGTGGGCCGATCGGGTGGTGCTGACCTCAGACAATCCGCGGAGTGAAGACCCGAAAAAAATTATGCAAGAGATGGCGGTGGGGTTGCCGAGGGGAACCGCCGTGCAGATGGTGGAAAATCGGGCGGAGGCGATTCGAATGGCGGTAGGGTCGGCTTCGGCGGGGGACGTTGTTTTGGTGGCGGGAAAGGGTCATGAGGAATTTCAAGAGGTGGCGGGCGAAAAGATTCCTTTCTCGGATCGTCGCGAGGTGGAGCGGGCTTTGGCGGAAAGGGGTCGGAAATGAAATCGCTTTCCCTCTCGACCTTAGCGGAGTTGGCCGGGGCTGAGATCATCAGTGGGAACGGCGAGCGGGTGGCGAGTGGAGTCGGGATTGATTCTCGGACGATTCGGCCAGGGGAGCTTTTTGTGGCCATTCGCGGGGCGAAACAAGACGGACATGAGCATATCAAGGAAGCGGCTGAAAAGGGCGCGATCGCGGCGCTGGTGGAGAAGTTGGGTTCGGGCAAAATTCCAACCGGGTTTACCTACTTACGCGTCGCGGATACCCAGAAGGCACTGCAAAAATTGGCCCACGGATATCGTCGCTTACTGGCGGTGCGGGTGGCTTCGGTGACGGGGAGTTCAGGAAAAAGCAGTACAAAGGAAATGTTGGCGGCGGTGCTGGAAACGACGGGTCCGACCCATCGCACGCCCGGAAACTTGAACAATCATTTTGGGGTGCCGCTTACCTTGTTGGGAATCGGGGCGGAGGATCGGTGGGCAGTGGTGGAGTTAGCCATGAATTCACCCGGGGAAATTGGAGCGTTGGCGGAATTGGCCGAGCCCGAGGTGGGGGTGGTGACGAATATAGGTTGGGCCCATATCGAGGGAATGGGCTCGAAGGAGGCCACGGCGAAAGAGAAGGGGGCGCTGTACCGCGCGTTACCCGCGAATGGACTGGCGGTCAGTAATGCCGATGATCCGATGGAAAAAATTACGTTAGAGGGGTGTCGGGCCCGGGTGGTTCGGGTGGGGAGCTCGGCCGGAGCCGATTATCGGCTGGGAGATTTAAGTTGTGAGGGGGGTTCGACCCGTTTTGTTTGTGAGGGACCGCGCGGAAAAATGGCCGTGCGTATTCCTGTTCCTGGGGCTCACATGGCGATGAATGCGGCGCAGGCTTGGGCTGCGGGGGTGGAGCTAGGGGTTGAGCCGCAAGTGGCAGCAACCGCTTTGGAAAAGATTCGTTTGCCGGCCGGGCGGGTGAAGTTGGAAAAGCTCGGCGAGGGCTGGTTGTTGGATGATAGCTATAATGCGAATCCGGACAGCCTGTTGGCGGGGCTACAGACTTTAGAAGAGCTACCCGGGAAAGGACGAAACGTGGCTCTGCTGGGGGCGATGGCGGAACTGGGTTCTTTTGGTGAACTGCTGCACGAGGAGTCGGGCGGGGCGGTGGCACGGCGAAAGATCGGACTGTGTTTGGTGGTGGGGGAAGATGGAAAATATTTGGTCGAGGGAGCAAAAAAAGTTCGTCCGGGAGATTGGATTCGCTGGTTTCCCAAAAAAGAGGAGTTGATCCGGGTGTACCGCGAGTCGGCCCAAGCGGGGGATCGGATCTTGGTCAAGGGAAGCCGGCGCGAGGGGATGGAAGTGGTGGCGGAGCAGCTGCGGGGGAAAAAGTAACCATGTTGTACTACCTGCATCTCCTGAGTGATTGGATGGGTCCACTGAATGTTTTCCAGTATGTGACCTTTCGGACGGTGGGGGCGGCTCTCACCTCTTTTGGTTTTTGTCTTTGGATCGGACCGAGAGTGATTGAGGCGCTGCATCGGCTCAAGTTGGGGCAACCCTTGCGCAGCAAACAGGAGGTGCACCGTTTGGCTGATCTGCACGAGAGTAAGCAGGGAACACCGACGATGGGTGGAGTTTTGATTCTGTTCTCTTTGACCTTGGCGTCTGTGCTGTGGGGAAAGCCGACGAATCCCTATTTGTGGCTGGCGCTGGGAAGCACCTTGGCTTTGGGGACGCTGGGATTTTGTGATGACTACGCCAAGGTGCGGAAAAAAACCTCGGGCGGGTTAGGCGGGAGACAAAAGCTTCTTGTCCAGGCGCTGGTGGCGGGAGGCGTGGCAACCGTCTTGATGCTCATTCCGCAGGCCCGTGAGGCAGCTTTGCGGTTACAGGTTCCCTTTATTCGGGAAGAATTCTTCCAAATCCAGCTCCCCGTCTGGGGGGCCATTCTATTTTTTATTTTTATCATTGTGGGAAGCTCGAACGCGGTGAACTTAACCGACGGGTTAGATGGTTTAGCCTCCGGTTGCATTTTAACGGTGGCACTCGTGCTGGGGCTATTCGCCTACTTGTCGAGCCACGCCAAACTAGCCTCCTATCTGTTCCTGCCGCGTTTACCTGGAGGAGAAGAGTTGGTCATTTTTTGTGCGGCTTTGTTTGGATCGGCTTTGGGATTTCTTTGGTTCAACTGTCATCCCGCGAAAGTGTTTATGGGGGACACCGGGTCGTTGGCCCTGGGCGGAGCGGTGGGGGTGGTGGCGATTTGCATCAACCAAGAGCTTTTGTTGGCGGTGATTGGCGGAGTTTTCGTGATGGAAGCTATGTCGGTCATTTTGCAGGTGGCCTCGTTCCGGTTGACGGGGAAAAGGATTTTCGCGATGTCGCCGATTCATCACCACTTTGAGCTCCGAGGGTGGAGTGAAACGGCCGTCGTCACCCGATTTTGGATTCTGAGCGTGGTCTTTGCCTTAGCGGGACTGGCATCCCTGAAGTTGCGGTGAAAGGAGTCATGGAAAAATGGAAAGACAAAGAAGTTGTGGTGTTGGGAATGGGGCGCAGCGGCCAGGCCGCGGCGGAGTGGCTACTTGGACAAGGAGCGAAGGTAACCATGTTTGACGAGACCCTGAGCACGACCCTGCAGAGAACCGCTCGGCGATGGGAGGAGCGTGGGGCGACGGTTCTTTTGGGTTCCGATCGAATGAAGAGAACAAATTTTGCCTATGGAATCATCAGTCCTGGAATCGACCCCAGGAAAGGGGTGATTCGGGATTTGGTGGAGGCAGGAGTACCCATGATGGGCGAGTTGGAGTTAGGAGCGCAGGCTTGTCTTTGCCCGATCGTGGCCGTGACCGGGACCAACGGGAAGAGCACGACGACTGAGCTGATCGCGGCCGTTTTCGCTGCGGCGGGAAAGCAGGTGATGGCTTGTGGAAATTTGGGACGGCCGTTGACGGAGGTGGCGCCGTTGACTCGGGGTTTGGACCGGGTGGTGGTGGAGGTGAGTTCTTTTCAGTTGGAGTCGGTGCAGACCTTCCGTCCCAAAGTGGGGGTTTATCTGAATTTCACCCCCGATCATTTGGATCGATACCCCTCGCTGACCGAGTACCGTGCAGCCAAGGCTCGGATTTTTGAGAATCAGGGGGAGGGGGACACGGCGGTGGTTCAGCTGGGATTGGCCGGAATTTTAGGAAAAGCTAAGAGGGTAACTTTCACGTCTGGCCCGGAAGAGGCGGATTACACCCTACGGAATGGGGCTCTTTGCCGTGGGGGTGAGATTTTGATGAGGCAGGATGAGACACAGCTACGCGGCCCCCACAATGCGGAAAATCTACTGGCGGCCTGGGCGGTGGCGGAGGCGGAGGGTTTACCCCCAGCCGCGGTGCGAGAAGCATTTTCGAAATATCGGGCATTGCCTCATCGATGCGAGGTGGTGCGGGTGAGGGCGGGGGTGACGTGGGTCAATGATTCGAAGGCGACCAATCTGGATGCGATGGAGCGGGCGGTGGCGGGGATGGAGGGAAGCGTGATTCTGATCGCCGGAGGAAAAGACAAGGGATTTGATTTTTCGGAAAGTCGAACGGCTTTGGCGGGAAAAGTACGGGGAGCGTTTCTGGTGGGGGAGATGGCGGAGCGAATTGAAAAAGCGTGGATTGGGGCAGTGCCTTGTCGTCGAGTCCCGAGCATGGAGGCGGCGGTGAAGCGAGCGGCGGAAATGGCGGTGCGAGGGGAGACAGTTTTATTAAGCCCAGGGTGTTCGAGTTACGACATGTTTGAGAATTTCGAGGATAGAGGGGAGAAATATAGGCAGAGCGTCATCGCCCTGCCGGAGGAGGAAGACAGAAAATGAGTGATGAACTGCTGGAATACTCAGCGCAACGAAACCAAACCCCCGCTTCGAGCGGTGAGGCAGCGGAACGCCCGGCAAAGAGTGGAGGCCTAAATCGGCTCTCCACGATCTTTCTGGTGGTGTTGGGGCTGCACGTCGTGGTGATTGTGGGCATCAGTGCGTATCACCTGCTTCGGGGAAATCCTGAGTCAGGAATTACGGCGGTATCCGAAAG